>DVHF01000050.1 GCA_018712265.1 Candidatus Gallacutalibacter pullicola | reverse complement strand
GGGGGCACCCCTTTGGAAACCCCGGACAACAAAACAGGCGGTATGCTGCCCTCTCCGGGAGCATACCGCCGTTTGTTGTCAGCAGCCCGTTTCACGGTCTGCGTGTAGTTCCTTGTAAACTGACCTAAGGTGTTTAAGAAGTATACCGCCCTCACGCCTGCCCAGTACAGAAAGCAGGCGTTCGGAGGCGGCGGAGAATGAAACATCTGGCGGAAAGTCTCCAGAATATCAGCCTGCGGCGGATCATGCAGCTTCTGACGGTGATCTCCCTGCTGGCTATCCTCCTTGTGCAGAGTTTTTATTACATCCGGTTTTCCCAGCTGACGGCGCAGAGGACGCAGAACTATGCGTCTGATATTATCAATCAGGTTTCCGGACAGCTGGAATCCTACGTTGACAACGTCACAAACGGCGCTGAAAAGATCGCTTCCAACCTGCATGTGCAGGAGTTTTTGACTACCAACGATATGGAGCGCAAGTTTCTTGAACTGACGCCCTTTGTGCAGGATTATCTGGAATATGTCACGTCCTCCAACCAGAATATTCAGGATATCATCCTCCTTGACAGGAACGGGGAGATCGTCACCTCTGTGATGCCGCTTGATATTCAGTTTTTGCAGGATTTGCAGAATTCCTATGGGTTCTCAACGGGGGAGGTCGCCGCTCCGTTTTTTACCCCGGTGCTCGAAAATCTCGGCAGCTGGTTTCAGGTGTATATTATGCCGATCGTTTCTACACGGAGCAGCTACTACTTTTTTGAGCGGATTGGCTACTGCGTCATCGTTTCCAAAACGACCCTGATGCGTCGGTTGGTTCTGGATATCTCGCTTGCGCCGAATTCCCATTTTTTCATTACAGATTCGTCCGGGCGGATTATTGCCAGCAATACACAGTCTGATATCGGCGGATTTTATGAGGAGGTCTTTCCCGGCGTCCGGCAGGGAAATCAGGAGGTTATCGCGCAGGAACGCCATATCGGAGGTGCGGGCCTGTCGATATACAGCTATATTTCTCCCGGCGATTTGACGAACGATATGCTGCCTACTCTTCAGGATGGTTTGCTTATTGGCGTGGGGTCGGTTCTGCTTCTGCTGGGTGCAAGTATGCTGTTCATGTCGGGGATGATGAAAAATGTCACGAAGCTGGTGAATTTTCTTCGCTCCATGCGGTCGATGGGGGAGATCCATCAGCGGGTGAATATCCACAGCAAAAACGAAGTTGGGCTGATTGCGGAGAATGTGGATCAGATGCTGGATCAGATCGACAGCATGACGCACGAGATTCTGGAAGCGCAGTCGAAGCTTTACACAGCGGAGATCCGCCAGAAGCAGATGGAGCTTTCCATGCTGCAAAGCCAGATCAATCCGCATTTCCTGTATAATACGCTCAACTGCATGGCGGGGATCGGCCTTGCCTACGACGTGCCGGAGGTGGTGACGATCGCGTCGGCGATGTCGAAGATTTTCCGGTACTGCATCAAGGGGCCGGATCAGGTGGAGCTGCGTCAGGAACTGGAATGTGTGCAGGAATATCTCAAGATTATGGATATCCGCTACCGCGGCAAGTTTACCTATGAGATTCAGGTGGATCCGCAGCTGCTCGGAAAGATGATCCCGAAAATGCTGCTCCAGCCGATTGTGGAGAATGCGCTGTATCACGGCATTGAGCAGAAAAAGGGGAAATCCCCGCTGTATATCGGCGGCTGTATGGGTGACGATGCTGTGGAGATTATCGTGCGCGACGGCGGGAAAGGGATGGACGCGGAGACGCTGGATCGGCTCCGGCAAAGTCTGGATCATTCCTATCAGGAGGATTCCCACAGGAAAAGCATAGGCTTGAGTAATATTCATTCCCGGATCCAGCTTCTGTACGGCAGACAGTATGGATTGGCTGTGGAAAGTGTGGAAAATCAGGGAACCACGGTGAAGATCCGGATTCCATAGTACACCAACGGCGGGTAAAACATAAAAGTTTTGCTCAAGCTTTTTCAAAAGCTTGCGAAGGGGTGTGGGGGCGAGGAGCCCCCACAGGAAAGAGGAACGCGAAGCGTTCCCCCCAGAGAGGTGAGCAAACAGCGGAGGCAAACCATCCGGGGGATGGTTTGCCGGAACGAATTTGCGATCCCGTGGGGCAGCGCGTGCACGGAAACAGCGCGCCCCGTCTCCGAGCTTTTGGTTCGCAGAAAGCCGCCCGCTTTCCGCAAATCCTCTATTCGCCTTATCAAAACGCCTAAAACAGCCTTCCGGCGGCGCGGCAGAAGAAAGCTTTTTCGACAGTCTGAGCCTTCCCGAATCGGGGAGGCTTTTTGCGGTTTATTGGGAAGAATTTGTATAAAAATGGGGCCGGTTAGAAAAAAATTCAAAAATAAAGACAAAAAAATCAAAAGTAATTACATTTTTTTGGGAGCGGCATCCTGCTACAATAAATACAAACATAAGAAATCCATTTTGGAGGGATTGAACAATGAGCGTCCGGACAACAACCGTCCTTTCGGAGAAAGGGAGGAAGCTGCAGAGCAGGCGGCGCATGAAGCAGAACATTCCCCTGCTGCTGATGCTTCTGCCAGTATTGGTTTTTTACATCGTTTTCAAATACGCGCCTATGGGCGGGCTGGTGATAGCGTTTAAGGACTATAACTTTGCCGATGGGATTTTCGGCAGTCCGTGGGTGGGCTGGAAGAATTTCGAGCTCCTGTTCAGCGGGGCGAATACGCTCAATATTATTCGGAATACCTTTGTGCTCAGTGTGCTGAGATTGATCTGCGGCTTCCCGGCCCCGATCATCCTGGCGATTCTCCTCAACGAGGTACAGCGCAACTGGTACAGGCGTTCTCTCCAGACCATCATGTATATGCCGCATTTCTTCTCCTGGGTCATTATGGGCGGCATCATCAGCACGATTTTTGCGCAGGACGGCGTGATCAATCAGCTGATTATGATGCTTGGCGGCGAATCGGTCGCGTTCATGTATAACCCTTCCACATGGATTGGCGTATTTCTGGGTTCTGATATCTGGAAGGGCATGGGGTATGGTTCCATTATTTATCTGGCGGCGCTCACAAGCGTGGACCCCACGCTGTATGAATCGGCTGTTCTGGATGGGGCAAATAAATGGAAGCAGATCTGGCACATTACGCTGCCGAGCATCCGGTCCACTATTCTGACGATGTTCATCCTTGCGACGGGCAATATCATGGATGTCGGCTTCGATCAGATATATGTCCTGCAGAATGCGGCCGTCAATGAGGTCGCGGACGTTATCAGCACCTATGTGTACCGCATCGGCCTGCAGGGGGCGCAGTACAGCCTGGCTACGGCGATGGGCCTGTTTGAATCGCTTGTCGGTCTGGTGCTGGTGGTATTCACCAACAGGGTCGCCAAATTCTTCGGCGAAAATCTCTGGTAAAGGAGGGGGAGCAAATTATGAAAAGTACTCGGGGAGAAAAGATATTTTACATTGTCAATAATATTGTGCTGGCGCTGGTGGCGCTCACCTGCCTGCTCCCGCTGATTTACATTATTTCGGTATCGCTCAGCAGCAGTTCGGCTGTCATGTCCGGCAAGGTGTTCCTGTGGCCTGTGGAATTCAGTCTGGAATCGTATGACCTGATTTTTCGCGGCACGCCGATCCTGCGAGGGCTTCTCAACAGCGTGATTATCACGGTGGTGGGCGTCGTGCTGAGCATGGTGTTCACGATTCTTGCCGCGTATCCGCTGTCCAAGAGCTACCTGTATGCGAGAAAAGCCTTCACGATGCTGATGATTTTCACCATGCTGTTCGGCGGCGGGCTGATCCCGTCGTACCTGGTGGTGAAGTCGCTGGGCCTGATTGATTCCTACTGGTCGCTGTGGCTGCCGGGTCTGGTGAGCACCTACAATATGATAGTGATGCGCACGTTCTTTACAAATATCCCCAGCGAACTGGAGGACGCGGCGCGGATGGACGGCTGCGGGGAGCTCCGTCTGGTAGCGCAGATTTTCCTGCCGCTTTCCCTGCCGTGCGTGGCGACGCTGTCGCTGTTCTATGCGGTAAGCTATTGGAATATGTTCCGCAACGTGCTGATTTACATTAACTCTACCGCACAGCACAATCTTGCTGTGATGGTGAACAATATGATCCAGAACCAGACGCTGCTGGATCCGAACTTTATGCAGGCGGAGGATATTTCACAGGCTACCCCGCAGGGAGTGCAGACAGCCGGCGTTATGGTGATGGTTGTCCCGATTATTCTGGTGTATCCGTTCCTGCAGAAGTATTTTGTCAAGGGTGTTATGATTGGCTCCGTCAAGGGCTGATTTTTAACCGATGATAAATTGCATTTTTTAAGTGAGGAGAATGGAAATGAAAGCAAAAAAGACATTGGCTTTGCTGATGGCCGGCTTGATGGCAATTTCGGCCAGCGCATGCTCGTCCTCCGGGGACGGCAGCACGTCCTCTCAGGCTTCGTCCGGCGGCAGCTCTGCGGCTGCTTCCGGTGAGTCGTCCGGTCCGCAGGAGGAGAGAGGTTCTATTACCGCGACAGTATACGACCGCGGCAACGTCCCGACCTCCGAGGGCACGACGGAGGACAACCGCTGGACCAAGTGGATCAACGAAAACGGCCCGGTGGATGTTACCTTTGTGGCAATCCCCCGCACAGGCTCCGGCGAGAAGCTGAACGTCCTGTTCGCCTCCGGTACGGCCCCGGATCTGATTTTTGAGTACGCGCCGAGCGTCAAGACGCCGCTCTACCAGCAGAAGCAGCTGATGCCGATCGATGATATGATCGAGAATTACAGCACCAACTATAAGGCGCTGACAGAGCAGTATCCGGAACTGCTCAAGGCCGGTAAGATGGATGATGGCCAGACCTATCAGTTTGGACGCATCAACAGCATCCGCCCGATCCGCGGCGTTGCCATCCGTAAGGACTGGCTCGATAAGCTGGGCCTGGATGTTCCGGTGACGCTGGATGATTATTACAATGTGATGAAGGCGTTCGTCGAGCAGGATCCCGACGGAAACGGCCAGGACGATACGCTCGGCATGGCGATCGCCTACCGCGCCAGCGAGACGTTTGACCAGATGATTCCGGGCGGCGTGTACGGCATTGTCGACGGCCAGTACCAGTATACGTGGGATCGCCTCCAGACCCGCCTCGAGTTCAAGAAAAAGCTTTATGATGAAGGACTGATCGATAAGGAATATATGACCGATAAGAACGGCGCCCGCGCGATGCAGGATTTCGTTACCGGTAAGGTCGGTATTTTCCCGTGGCTGATCACCTATGATCAGTTCCTCAAAAAGGAATTTGTAACGCTCAAAGAAAATGTGCCGGAGGCTGAGATCGAGTTTATCCCGTATCCGGAAACGCCGTGGGGCGTCACCTATATGCCGACCCTTCAGAACCCGGTGCAGATGACCGCTGTTGTCAACGCCGCCTGCAAGGATCCGGAATCTGTCATGAAGTATGTTGATTTCGCGTGCAGCAAGGAATTCGCGCAGGTGATAAAATACGGCATCGAGGGCGAGCACTATGAGCTGGTGGATGGCAAAGCCGTTATCAGCGATCAGGATAAGTACAACAACGAGGTTTCCTACAATGGGGATCTGGGAATGTTGACGAACGCTTTCGACACAGAGGAGCTTCAGGCCGCATATGTCGGCTTTGATGTGACCACTCCGCTCGGCCTTGAGGGCTATGAGCTGTACTGCCAAGCCATGGAGACATACCTCAATCCGGATTACGAGTATTCGGATTTCTCCCATTCCGAGCATATGCCGCAGCTGCCGAAGGATCTGCAGACTGTCAATGCCAACATCAACCTGAACGATATCTATGACAAGGCTGTTGTCAGCGGCGATTCCTACACCGTGGAGCAGGCTATCAGCGATGCGCAGGCTGCCTGGGAACAGGCTGGCGGCGATCAGATCCTCGAGTGGTACCAGAACTGGTATGAGACCGAGGCGCAGGATGCCTTCTCCGCAGAGGATATGATCAACATGATGATCGACCAGGATTATGTAGGCTTCCTGGAGGAGGAAAAGGCAACGCTGGAGGGCGGCGCTGATGCTTCCTCTGAAGCAGCGGAATCCAGTGCGGCTGAGTCCAGCACAGCAGAATCCAGTGCGGAAGAATCCTCCGCGTCGGCTGCTGAATAAAAAATATAAAGGGAGTATTCCGAGATGAAAGAACCGGTTTTGCAATGGATTTATGCAGGCCCGTTCACTCTGGATGTCTCCAACCGCTATCGTGACAACTACATAGTCCCGTCATCGGATTACACCGATTTCTGGGATGAGGCGCGGCGGCTCCTTTCCGGACTGGAAGAAGTCCGGGAGGGGCAGCCGCTTTCTCTTTATGGGCAGGAGAGCGGCTGGAAATATTACCGGGTGACAGAAGCCGACAGAAAGCTTACCTTTGCCGGGTTTGGCACTTACGCGCGCCTGTTGGCGTCCTTTTTCCACACGCGCCTTATCGCGCAGCGCGATGGGGACATGGAGTTTTCCTTTTGGTTTACCGGGAGCGCGGCTGTCCGCGTAAACGGGCAGATCGTGTTCAGCCACGTGGAGGTGGGACGGTGCGATCGTTCCGTCACATTCACCGCCCCGCTGCATCAGGGCGAAAATACCTGCGAAATCCTGCTTTTGAACGTCCATCTGCATTGTACCAATTCGTTTTCGCTGCTCGCGGATCCCGAGGCTTCCGCCGGGCCGCCGCTTCTCCCGGAGATTGCGGATCGCGACAGCTTTGAGCGTCAGATATCCTCATTTTATCTGTCCCGGACGCTCCTGCATCCCGGGGAATTGCCGGAGCTGTGCGCCGATTCGGAGATTTCTCTCCCGTGGCCGCTGCGCTGGGAGCTTGTCGGCACATCCGAAAAGGATGCGGCCTCTGCGCCGCCGCGCGCCTGCGGCAGCATCGTCTGCCGGGACGGGAAATGGATCGCGGAAAATATCCCGTCTGAGTATGCGCCCGGAGGGTATTCGCTGAAAATTTCCTGTGTGCTTCCGTCCGGGATCGCTGTTCCCGGGCCGTCGCTGTCGTTCCAGGCAGTGCGCTTCTTCCCGGAGACGCCGGAAAATGCCGGTTATGAGCGCCGCCGGGAGTATCTTCTCGACTGCCTTGCCTCCACGGATCTGGGGACAAAGCGCGATATGAGCGCCGTATTCGGCGAGCTTGTGAAGCTCCTGCGCGGAAGGACGGAGGATTTCTGCGAGGCGAATGTGTTCCGCACGATCAACTATATCAATACGCGGTACGACTGCTCCGATTTTGCCATGCACGGCGTGATCCGCCTTTATGCCATGTACGCGGGCAAGGGGATCCTTTCCGCCGCGCTGGAGGCGGCGCTCAGGCAGTGCATCCTGAATTTCAAGTACTGGGTGGACGAACCGGGCAGGACGATGATGTTCACGCGCAGTGAAAATCACGAGATGCTGTTCCACAGCGCGGAGTATGCCGCCGGGCAGCTGTTCCCGTGCGATATTTTCCCGAACAGCGGACAGAATGGGCTGTTCCATTCGCTCAAGGGGCAGATACTCAGCGAGCAGTGGATCCGTGAGAAAGGGCGCTGGGGATTTACGGAATGGCTCTCCAATACCTACTATGAGGAGGATGTCCTTGCCCTGCTGACGATCTATGATTTCGGCGAGGAAAACGCGCCGTTCCGCCGCTTGGCAAAGAATCTTCTCGATTGGGTCACTGTCCTGATTGCCTGCCACCAGCATCACGGTGTGATGGCGACGACGCACGGCCGGTGCTACGAGGAATCCCTGATGTATCCGGAGACAGAGGCGATCGCCAATCTGAACTGGCTGCTTCTGGGCGAACCGCGCAGGCTGTGCGAGCACTTTTCCATTGGTGCGGCGGCGCTCTGCGGAAGCTCTTACCGCGCCCCGGCGGGGTTGGAGAATTTGGCGCGCGTTCCGCTGTGGACAAAGGCGCGCATGGGGATGTTCCAGGATCGCGGCGGCGACGGCGTGAACTGCTCCACCTACCGCACAGATCGCTATATGGTGTCGGGGCTGGTGGAGTCCCGCGCCGGAGAGCACGGGGGACAGGTGAACGCCGGGCAGCTCCTGCTCGAAGGGACGGTTCCGGTTTTCGTCACCTGCTTCGACAATAAGTCGGAGACGACGAGGCCGTCCTATTGGGGCGGGCAGTATATCATGCCGAAAACGGCGGCGTACCGGAATTTCCTTGGGTTCCTGTACCGGATCCCGACGGTGGTGGGGTATACGCACTGCTATTTCCCGGAGGCGTCCTTCGATGAGACGATTTGCAGAAATGGCTGGTGGTTCGGCCGCAAGGGAGAAGCCTATGCGGCGGTATATTCCCAGAAGCCGGCGCGGATGGTGCGCGAGGGCGACTGCCGCGGTCGGGAGATTCTCTGTTTGGAGAAAGAAAACGTCTGGCTGCTGGAAGCCGGGAGCAAAGAGGAATACGGCAGCTTTGAGGGGTTTGCGGAAAGGATTGCAAACGCCCGTATCAGATGTGAAAACGGCGGGCTGACGTATGATTCGCCGTCGGTGGGACGCGTGTTCCTGTCGTGGGATTCCCCGTGCACCGTGGATGGCGTTCCGCTGCTGGAAAAGCCATTCCCGCTGATTGAAAACGAGTACGTATTCAGCGAGTACGGGAGCGGGAGCATCACGTCCCCGAGGACGTCCCGCAGCCTGAACTTTAACTTTTAACCAGGGGGTTCTGCCCCCTGGACCCCCGGCAGGGACTAAAAAGTCCCTGCACTCTACCCCGAGGGGCTGCGCGCCCCTCGACCCGCGCCGGGACGCAGTCCCGGACCCATTTCCGCCCGAGCGCGGGGGTTGTCGAACCGTAGTGTCGAGACGGATCCTCGCAGATCCGGAATCTGTCTGAAAAATCCTACAAAGTGCCCCCGATCTATGATGGGTCGGGGGCGTTCTGCGTTTTCTGATCAATGGCTTGGAATTTTTTGAGAAATTCGGGCAAAAATTTTAGTGATTTTTCTCCTCTATGCCGTGGACGCGGGCGTAACGGCCCTATCGCCCCGCCCGGGCGGGCAGAGGTAACAGCGCGTGCGTGATTTGCGTTCAGGCTCAGCCTGCAAAATTTTCCGGATAAAATAAGGGCGGACGCGTGCGCGGTGCTTGAAAATTGTGCCAAGATGTTATACAATAAACAAAGATAGTTTAACTCTTGACAAGCCACAGCCTTGGAATATCAAACACGAAGGAGTGCAAAGGACATGAATTATCTGAACAAGAAGAGCGTCGAGGATATCGACGTAGCTGGGAAAAAGGTTCTGGTACGCTGCGATTTCAACGTGCCGTTTGACGCGGAGGGAAACATCTCCGACCCGAAGCGCATCAATGAAGCTTTGAAAACCATCAAATATCTGATCGATCATAAGGCAAAGGTGATCCTCTGCTCGCATCTGGGCCGTCCGAAGGGCGAATTCAATATGAAGTATTCCCTTGCGCCGGTTGCCGCGTACCTGTCCAAGGCGCTTGGCCAGGAGGTCAAGATGGCGAAGGACGTCATCGGCGAGAGCGCAAAGGGCATCGCCGCGTCCCTGCAGGAGGGCGAGGTTGAGCTGATCGAGAACGTCCGCTTCCATAAGGAAGAGGAAAAGAACGATCCGGCCTTTGCGAAAGAACTGGCATCCATGGCGGATATCTACGTCAACGACGCGTTCGGCACGGCGCACCGCGCTCATGCCTCTACCGCTGGCGTTGCCGCGTACCTGCCGGCTGTGTGCGGCTTCCTGATCCAGAAGGAAATCACCATCATGGGCGGCGCGCTTGCTGACCCGAAGCGTCCGTTCGTGGCGATCCTCGGCGGCGCGAAGGTTTCCGACAAGATCGGCGTCATCAACAACCTGCTGGAAAAGGTTGATACCCTGATCATCGGCGGCGGCATGGCGTATACATTTATGAACGCGATGGGTTACTCCGTCGGCACCTCCATCTGCGAGGCGGATAAGGTCGACCTTGCCAAGGACATGATGGCCAAGGCGAAGGAAAAGGGCGTGAAGTTCCTCATCCCGATCGACAATATTGTGGCTGATAAGTATGCGGCAGACGCTGCGTTCCAGACCGTGGATTCCGATAAGATCCCGGATGGCTGGATGGGTCTCGACATCGGTCCCAAGACAGCGGAGCTGTTCTCCGACGCGATTAAGGGCGCCGGCACTGTTGTGTGGAACGGCCCGATGGGCGTTTCCGAGTGGGAGAACTTCGCAAACGGCACCATCGCGGTGGCGAAGGCTGTCGCGGAGAGCGGCGCGATCTCGATCATCGGCGGCGGCGATTCCGCGGCTGCTGTGGAAAAGCTCGGCTTCGCTGACAAGATGACCCATATCTCCACAGGCGGCGGCGCGTCCCTGGAATTCCTCGAGGGCCTGGAGCTGCCGGGCATCGCCTGCCTGAACGAAAAGGAATAAGCCTTGGGGATGTCCGATAAGCCGAAGCTGAGAGCTTTTCAGAGACATCCTGCGTTCCATCCCGTGTGATACCGTCCAGCGGCAGAACGGGGCGGCCCTCTGCCGTCCTGTCCTCTGCCGCTGGATTTTTTCTAAATGATAAAAGGAAAGGAATGGATTTCCATGAACAAGACGCTCAGAAAAGCCGTAATTGCCGGCAACTGGAAAATGAACAAGACGCCCGCCGAGGCCAGGGAGCTGATCGAAGCGATCAAGCCGCTGGTAAAGGATGCGGACTGCGGCGTGCTGTGCTGCGTGCCGTTCGTCGATTTACAGACGGCGCTCGATGCGGCTGCGGGATCGAATATTGAGATCGGCGCAGAAAACTGCCATTGGGAGGAGTCCGGCGCATTCACCGGCGAGATCTCCGCAAAGATGCTCACCTCTATGGGCGTGAAGTATGTCATCCTCGGCCACAGCGAACGCCGCACCTATTTCGGCGATACGGATGTGACCGTTCAGAAGAGGATGCGCGCCGCCCTGAACGCCGGTATGACGGTGATCCTCTGCGTGGGCGAGTATCTTGAGCAGCGCGAGCAGGGCGTGACGGCGGAGGTCGTTTCCAGCCAGACGAAGATCGCGTTCCAGGGTGTGGACGCTTCCGAGCTCGATCGCGTGATTATCGCCTACGAGCCTGTCTGGGCGATCGGCACGGGCCGCACGGCTACTGCGGAGCAGGCGAACGAGGTCTGCGCGCTGATCCGTTCTGTGATTGCGGATCTGTACGGCAAGGAGAAAGCGGACGCCATGACGATCCAGTACGGCGGCTCGATGAACGCCAAAAACGCGGCCGAGCTTCTGGCCCAGCCGGATGTGGACGGCGGCCTGATCGGCGGCGCGTCTCTCAAGCCCGCTGATTTCGCGGAGATTGTCAAGGCGGCCGTGAACGGCTGATTTTCTGGAAAGGGAGATTTTTAACCAATATGAAAAAACCTTTGATTCTGATGATTCTCGACGGCTTCGGCATTGCGCCGGAGAAAGGCAACGCTATCAAGGCGGCTCACAAGCCGAATCTCGACAGGCTGTTTTCGAGCAACCCGATCACGCAGATCGGCGCGTCCGGCATGGATGTCGGTCTGCCGGACGGGCAGATGGGTAACTCCGAGGTTGGCCATACCAACATCGGCGCGGGCCGTATCGTCTATCAGGAGCTGACCCGTATCACCAAGTCCATCAAGGACGGCGATTTCTTCGAGAACCCGGCGTTTAACGACGCTGTGGACAACGCGCTCAAAAACGGCACGGCGCTGCACCTGATCGGCCTGCTGTCGGACGGCGGCGTCCACAGCCACAACGAGCACCTCTATGCGCTGGTGGAGCTGGCGAAAAAGCGCGGTCTTTCCAAGGTGTATATCCATGCGCTGCTCGACGGCCGCGACGTGCCGCCAAGCTCCGGCAAGGATTATGTGGCGCAGTGTGCGGAGAAGCTGAAGGAGATCGGCGTGGGCGAGATCGCCACAGTGATGGGCCGTTATTACGCGATGGATCGCGATAACCGCTGGGAGCGCGTGGAAAAGGCGTATGCCGCGATGGTATACGGCGAGGGCGTGCAGGCGGACTGCCCGGTGAAGGCTGTGGAGGATTCCTACAAGGCTGACGTGACGGATGAATTCGTGCTCCCGACCGTCTGCGCCAAGGACGGCCGCATCCAGGCGAACGATTCTGTGATCTTCTTCAATTTCCGCCCCGACCGTGCCCGCGAAATCACGCGCACATTTGTGGATCCGGAATTCAGCGGATTCGAGCGCAGGAACGGGTTCTTCCCGCTCAAGTACGTGTGCATGACGCAGTACGATGCCACGATGCCGAACGTGGAGGTCGCGTTCAAGCCGCAGGTGCTTGTGAACACGATGGGCGAGATCCTCTCCAAGCACAACATGACGCAGCTGCGCATTGCTGAAACGGAGAAGTACGCGCACGTGACGTTCTTCTTCAACGGCGGCGTGGAGACGGTTTATCCGGGCGAGGATCGCGTGCTGATCAAGTCGCCGGCCGTTGCGACGTACGATCTCAAGCCGGAGATGAGCGCCTACGAGGTGACGGACGCGCTGGTCGAGCGCATCAAGAGCGGCAAGTACGATGTGATCATCCTGAACTATGCGAACTGCGACATGGTCGGCCATACCGGCGTGTTCGAGGCGGCAAAGGCCGCTGTTGAGGCTGTGGATGAGTGCGTGGGCCGCGTCACCGACGCGATCGCGGAGATGGGCGGCGTCGCTCTGATTACGGCGGATCACGGCAACGCGGACAAGATGTTCGACGATGACGGCTCCCCGTTCACAGCGCACACCACAAATCCTGTGCCGTTCTGCGTTGTGGGATATCCGTGCAAGCTCCGTTCCGGCGGCCGTCTTGCCGACATCGCCCCCACCATGCTCCAGATCCTCGGCCTCGATCAGCCCGCCGAAATGGACGGCAAATCCCTGATCGAAGAAACCCTCTAAGAAACTTTTTGGAAAAAGTTTCTCAGGGTGTAGCTGAGAAATCAAAAATGCTGGAAAATTCGCTGAAAGGCCGTGGATGCAAGGCGCGAATCCGCCGCAATACTTTCGTATTGCAAGGGTGACGGGCGCAGCAGACGCGGCATTTCAGTAGAATTTAACAGCGTTGAGGATTTCTCGGCTGCACCCTTGTAATCTTCAAAAACGTTCATGCGCTGCGCGTCAATGCAGGACGCTCGATGCAGATAGACAGCTTTGGCATATTTATGTGCCGGGTGTATGTGGAAGCCTCCGATTTGCTTTTTGGCAGTCGGAGGCTTTTTGTTGAAGAAATATTTTAGATAATTATTATTTTAGAATATTATATAATTAACAAATTGTTTAATTTTTGCCTGATATTTGTCAATATTTCAGTACTATATTTAAAATAGAAACCAAAATAACACCGAAATGATAAATGCGGTTGTTATATATAGAAATGAAGGGGGTTGTATTTATGTTTGGACATTCAGAGGACAAAATCGAAAAATTGGTAGAAAAGAAGCACTGGGATAAGCTGCAAAGCAAATACCTGAACGGCAGCGATGATCAGCGTCTGGAACTCGCTAAGGCGTGCGGCGGATCTGATGCTGATGAGTCGTGCAATATTCTGGTAACGCTTCTGCATGATGAAAATGAGGCAGTTCAGATGGAGGCCGTCAAATCCCTTGGCAAGATTGGCAACGATCATACGACGGCGCAGCTTCAGTGGCTGCTCAGCCAGCTCCCGGAGACAAAAACGGAACTGATTCATGAAATCCATCAGGCAATTGCCAGTGTAAAACATAAACAGTAAATTCGATTGTTCAAAGCCCTGTCGTTTCGGCAGGGCTTTTTAATATGTTTTGAAAGTCTGCAAAAAAGCCATAGAGTAATATTATCCAATAATTCCAGTTTGACATTAAATTGTACTTTTTCTATGATAGAATTATAACAGTAATACTTTGAAAAATATCAAAAAAACACTTGATTTTTTTGTTTGAATCGTGTATGATAAAGATAAATAATAAGAATTATTATTATTTTAAGAAAGAGGGATGATGTATGGCAGAATTAAAAGGAACCAAAACAGAAGCCAATCTGAAAGCAGCGTTTGCCGGAGAGTCTGAGGCGCGCAATAAGTATACCTATTATGCGTCCAAGGCGAAAAAGGAAGGCTATGAGCAGATCGCCGCGCTGTTCCTCGAGACAGCTAATAACGAAAAAGAACACGCGAAGATCTGGTTCAAGCTGCTCCATGATGGAATCGGGGATACTGCTGAGAATCTGAAGGATGCCGCTGCTGGTGAAAATTACGAATGGACCGATATGTATGCCAAGTTCGCGAAAGAGGCGAAGGAGGAAGGTTTTGATCATATCGCGTACCTGTTTGAAGCGGTTGGCAAGATCGAAAAGGAGCACGAGGCGAGATATCTTGCACTGCTCAAGAATGTCGAGGAAGGACTTGTGTTCTCGCGTGATGGAGATATGGTATGGCAGTGCGCGAACTGTGGACATATTGTAGTAGGGAAGAAAGCGCCGGAGGTATGTCCGGTGTGTTCGCACCCGAAGGCGTATTTCCAGATTAAGGCGGAAAATTATTAAGAGCCAAAGGTAAGCAAAACATAAAGTTTTCGCTCAAGCCTTTTTCAAAAGGCTTGCAGGGGGTGCAGGGGGACAGCGTCCCCCTGCGCATAAAGGAACGCGAAGCGTTCCACCCGAAATGGTGAGCAAACAGAGAGGGGGAACCATCCGGTGGATGGTTCCCCTGAACGCTTTTGCGGACCCGGGAGGCGCCGTGTGTACACAATCCGGTATGCCCGCCCTTGCCCCGTCCGATCTCCCGGCGGCCGTAAGAACCATATATTAAAGACAGCACATTCTGTCTCTTGACAACTGGATTGGCAAAACAGTAAAATAAAATCCGGGAGGTGTTGAAAATGATTGTACAAACCTGTTACGGCCCGGTGGAGGGGGTCCCCTGTGACGGATACACCGTCTACCGTGGGATCCGGTACGCAAAAGCCCCGGTGGGGGAACTGCGTTTCCGGCCGCCGTGCAGACCGGAACCCTTTGAAAGCGTTTTTCATGCCGATCGCTTCGGCCCCATGTGCCCGCAGGACAGGCACGACACGGATTCCTTTTACGACAAGGAATTTTACGGTGCAAAGGAGTTCCAGCCCGGCGTGAGCGAGGATTGCCTTCACCTGAATATCTGGACGCCGCCCTGCCGCGGGGCTGAAAAATACCCTGTGGCCGTGTGGATTCACGGCGGAGCCTTCTTCAACGGCTACAACAGCGAGGTGGAATTTGACGGGGCGGAATTCGCGCGCAGGGGCGTGATTCTCGTCACGATCAACTACCGGATGGGGCTGTGGGGATTTTTGTGCCATCCGTGGCTGGCGCAGGAGGATCCGGACGGACGCTGCGGCAACTACGGGCTTCTGGATCAGATTTTCGCGCTGCAATATGTGCGGGAAAATATCGGGGCCTTTGGCGGCGATCCGGACCGCGTCACGGTTTTCGGCCAGTCGGCGGGGGCGTTCAGCGTGCAGGCGCTGATGGTGTCCCCTCTGACAAAGGGGCTGTTCCGGCAGGCTGTCCTGCACAGCGGCGGGATCGATGAGGGCTTTGCCCGCGAAAGCACGGTACAGGCGGCCATGGGAAAAGGGGAGAACTTTATGCGCCGTTTTGGGATTGCTTCCTTAGAGCAGCTCCGGGAAACGCCGTGGCAGCTTTTGCAGACGGCTGCGAACGACTGCTTCCATCACCGGTCCGGGATGCGCCTGTATTCCCCCGTGGCGGACGGGTTCGTCCTGCCGGAAACGGAGGAGGAAATTCTGGATTCCGAAAAAGCGCACAGCATCCCGTGTATTCTGGGGGCGACTGCGAACGACATCCCCCGCGACGGCGATCCGGATGGGCTGATGAAAGGCTGCGTCGATTTTGCAGAAAGGACGGGCCGGATCGGAAGTGCTCCGAATTATCTGTATTCTTTCCGCCGGAGGCTTCCCGGTGATGAGGCGGGTGCGTTCCATTCTGCGGATCTGTGGTATTTATTCGGCACGCTTGGCCGGTCCTGGCGTCCATTTGAGGAAAGGGATCGCGAGCTTTCCCGCAGGATATGTGACTGCTGGTGTTCGTTTTTCCGCACCGGGGATCCGAGCTGGAAGCCTTACACGGATCAGGAGAGGTTTATTGAGGTTTTTGAATAACGGCTGTGCGGTTTTTTGAGGTTGTTGGGGGAGACTGGGCTGTCAGGTTGTTGGGCCGGGATTGGGCCGCGGACGCTCTGCCTCTGGGGATCGCAAAGGCGTTCCGGCCAACCATCCCCCGGATGGTTGGCCTTCACTGTTTGCTCACCTTTTTGGAGGGACGCTTTGCGTCCCGGTTCTACGGGGGCCAGCCGCACGCGCCCGTCCCCCTTTGTCACTTCGTGACATTTCCCCCGCTCTGCGGGGGAATCTTCCCGCGCCCCCGCAGCCTTTTGAAAAAGGCTGGCGAAAACTTTATGTTTTGCTCACCTTTAGCTTAGTGCTATACTTTCCACCAGCAGCACCGCCAACAACCCCACATTACACACCGTAAACCAGAATAAATATTTCCCTTTCTGTTCCGGATACTCCCTCACCGCAAATTTATATGAAATCAAACTCGCCATCGAAGCAATCAGCGTACCCAGTCCGCCCAGGTTACATCCAATGATCAGCTCCCGCCATTCATTGGTAAACCCGGACAACAGCAAAGCCGCCGGTACATTGCTGATGATCTGACTGATCACCACCGCCACCGGCAGAACCCTCCCCTCAAGCACCGGCGCCAGCAGGTTCTGGAATCCCTCCATGCTTCCCACGTTTCCGGTAAAGATGAAAAATCCCACAAAGGTCGCCAGCAAGGAATAATCCACCGATGCCAGCAACTTCCTATCGCGGATCAGCAAAAACACAGCCGTCACAGCGGCGATCGCGATCGGCGGCAGGATCCCGAAAATCCCCAGCAGGCAGAGCGCAAATCCGGCTGTGTACAGGATCAGGGCTCGGGGATCCCCGCTTCCCGATTCTACGGATACGCCCGAAACAGGGACAGGTCTGCGGATCAGGATCAGCGCGGCAAGGCAGATCCCTGAAAGGAGAACATAGGGCAGCATCACGCCGCACAGCTCCCCGAAGCTCATGCCGGACTGCGCGTAGAGGTAGAGGTTCTGCGGGTTGCCCATCGGCGTGAGCATACTGCCGAGGTTTGCGGCCGCCGTCTGGAGTACGACGGTGGGGATCATCAGCTGCTCCTGTCCCGCCATGCGCAGGACAGCCAGCGCGAACGGCACAAAGGTGATCAGGGAAACGTCGTTTGTCACGGCCATGCTGCATACGAATGGCAGGAAAACGAGCACAAGCATCATCCTCCGGGTGTTGGAGGCCATTTTGAGCAGCCGCCCGCCCAGAGAAACGAACAGTCCCGTTTTCTGGTAGCCCTTCATCACAGCCATCAGGCTGAACAGCAGGGCGAGGGTGTCCCAGTCGATATAGCCAAGATAGGCGGGGCTGGGCGGCACAAAAAAGGCGGAAACAACGGCCAGCAGGAGGGCCGCGCACAGCACGGTCTCACGGCGGAAAAACGAAAGACAGGATCGCAGGACAGGATTCATGGTTGCATCATCCTTATAATTATATTATATAGGTATAGACGGACAGGGCGCGCGGAACGCCCGAGGTACAGTATAGCAAACGGATGGCCGCAGGGCAAGGCGGCCGCGCAGATTTTTTTGGTATAAAGCGGCAGTTTTCGGGGAACGCTATGAGCAGGAAATCTTCTGGAAAAACGGCGGGTAAAAATACACAAAAATAAAGATGAAATTTCTTGCAAAAAACAGATTTTTGCCCCTTGCGTTTCCAGGCGGGATATGGTATCATAATCAGGCAAGACTGCGACAGATATGCGTTGAAGCGGGAGGTTGCGGCCGATTATGGCCGGTTTTTCCGTGGAGTATGTCCGATTTTAAACCGGGCGACAGAATATTTATGGGCTGTATGAGGGCTGTATCCCAGTTACTCAGATACAGGCTTCCATTCTGCTCAGACGCTTTTCGGCGTCCCGATCCGGATTGACTTCGATAAGAAAGGAAATCCGGTTTTTCAATGTCCGGCGAGGGAACACCCGGCACGGTGGTTGAAAAATCATACCTCGGGCCCCATGCGGGACGGACGCCTGACTGCGCCGCCCGCCAACTACAATAAGGAGGCGATTTTTCGTGGCAGTCAAAGAAAAAATCAGGATAAGAATTAAGGGTTACGATCATCAGCTGGTGGATCAGTCCGCCGAGAAGATCGTGCAGACCGCGAAGCGCACGGGCGCAAGGGTTTCCGGACCTGTCCCGCTGCCGACCGAGAAGCAGATCATCACCATCCTGCGCGCCGTTCATAAGGATAAGGACAGCCGTGAGCAGTTTGAGATGAGAACCCACAAGAGACTTATCGACATCCTCAGACCCTCCAACAAGACCGTTGAGGCTTTGATGGGTCTGGAGCTCCCTGCCGGCGTCGAGATCGAGATTAAGCTCTGATTTTGACCTACCAGCAGCCGGGGTCATGTTGGCGAGAGCCAACCAATAACCTGCATAGGAGGTATTATTCATGCAAAAGGCAATCATCGGCAAGAAAATCGGCATGACGCAGATTTTCGATGAGAAGGGGAACGTCATCCCCGTCACCGTCGTGGAAGCCGGTCCCTGCGTCGTGTCGCAGAAAAAGACGGTGGAAAACGATGGCTATGCCGCCATCCAGGTGGGCTTCGGCGATCTGAAGGCCCACAAGGTCAACAAGCCCATGAAGGGCCACTTCGCCAAGGGCGACGTCGCTCCCAAGAGAACGCTGCGTGAGTTCCGTCTGGACAACATCGACGCGTACAACGTGGGCGACCTCATCAAGGCGGACGTGTTCGCCGAGGGCGACAGAGTTGACGTCGCCGGGACAAGCAAAGGTAAAGGCTACGCCGGCGTTGTGAAGCGCTGGAACAACCACCGCCTGCGCGAGAGCCACGGTACCGGTCCGGTTGCACGCCATGCCGGTTCCAACGGCCCGATTTCCGATCCGTCCAGAGTGTTCCCGGGCAAGAAGCTGCCGGGCCACATGGGTGCGGAGAAGGTCACGGTGCAGAACCTCACCGTCGTCAAGGTCGATGCGGAAAATAACCTGATCGCAATCAAAGGCGCTATCCCCGGCCCGAACGGCGGCGTCGTGGTGATCCATGACAGCGTGAAGGCGTAAGGGAAGGAGGAATCAGAATGCCTACAGTAGCAGTATTCGATGTGGCGGGCAAGGAGATCGAGAAGATCGAGCTTGCTGAGTCCGTATTCGGGATTGAGCCGAACAAAGCGGTAATGCTCCACATGGTTAAGAATTATCTGGCCAACCAGCGCCAGGGCACACAGTCCGCGCTGACCCGCACCGAGGTTTCCGGCGGCGGAAAGAAGCCGTGGAGACAGAAGGGTACAGGCCATGCCAGACAGGGTTCCACCCGCGCTCCGCAGTGGACCCACGGCGGCATTGTGTTTGCCCCGAAGCCGCGCTCTTACAGATATACCGTCAACAAGAAGGTAAGACGCCTCGCCATGAAGTCGGCGTTCTCCAGCAAGGTGCTGGACAACGAGATGATCGTCGTCTCCGGCCTCTCCATGGACGAGTATAAGACAAAGACAATCGCCGCGATGCTCAAGGCCCTCGGGGCTGAGAAGAAGGCGCTCATCGTCCTGCCGGAGTCCGACGCGAAAATCGTCGCTTCCGCACGGAATATCCCGGGCGTCAAGACCGCGGCCGTCAACACCTTGAACGTCTATGACATCCTCAATGCCGATAAGTTCATCGTGCTCAAGGATGCCGTAGCCAAGATTGAGGAGGTGTACGCATAATGGTAGCACAGGATATTATCATCCGCCCCATTATCACCGAGAAAAGCATGGCCGGCATTGCCGAAAAGAGATATACCTTCGAGGTGGCCAAGGCCGCTACGAAGATCGACGTGGCAAGAGCCGTTGAGGAGCTCTTCAAGGTAAAGGTTGCCAAGGTGAACACCCTGCACGTCAGAGGCCATATGCGCCGTCAGGGACGTTATGAGGGCTACACCGCTTCCTGGAAGAAGGCCGTCGTCACCCTGTCTGAGGACAGCAAGGCGATCGAGTTCTTTGAAGGAATGATGTAATCAGAGCCTGCCCGCCAGGGCAGGGGCAGATATGGGGGATCAGGCAGTCCCCCGCAAAGCCATCACGAGGAGTGTGAAACCGAAATGCCTATTATTACGTATAAGCCGAATACGGCCGGCAGACGGAATATGTCCACCATCGACTATTCCTCCCTCTCCAAGACAGCTCCCGAAAAGAGCCTGCTTGCGCCGTTGAATAAAAAGGCCGGACGCAACAGCTACGGCAGAATCACGGTCCGCCACCGCGGCGGCGGAAACCGCAGAAAGTACCGCATTATCGATTTTAAGCGCCAGAAGGCTGGCGAGGCCACCGTTCTGACGATTGAATACGATCCGAACCGCTCCGCGTTTATCGCGCTGGTGCAGTATGAGGATGGCGAGAAGAGCTATATCATCGCTCCGAATGGCCTGAAGGCCGGCGATAAGATCGTCTCCGGCGCTGATGCCGATATCAAGGTCGGCAACGCGCTTCCGCTCGGGAGCATCCCGACCGGTACGTTCATCCACAACATCGAGCTGTATCCCGGCAAGGGCGCTCAGCTTGCCCGCGCCGCTGGCATCATGGCCCAGCTCATGGCGAAGGAGAACAACATGGCCCTGCTGCGCCTGCCGTCCGGCGAGCTGCGTCAGGTGTCCCTCGACTGCATGGCCACCATCGGCCAGGTCAGCAATATCGACCACGAGAACAGAAAGATCGGCAAGGCAGGCCGCAAGCGCCATATGGGCTGGAGGCCGACTGTGCGCGGTTCCGTCATGAACCCGAACGACCATCCGCACGGCGGTGGTGAGGGCAAGTCCCCGATCGGACATCCCGGCCCGCTGACCCCGTGGGGCAAGCCGGCTCTTGGTTACAAGACCCGCAAGCACCACAACCGCTCCGATAAGTTCATCGTGAAGCGCAGAAACGATAAGTAAGGCGGACAGAAAGGAGCAACTGAAAAATGAGCAGAAGCATTAAGAAGGGCCCTTATGTCCAGCCTGTGCTGCTGAAAAGGGTTCAGGAAATGAACGCGGCCGGCGAGAAGAAGATCCTCAAGACGTGGAGCAGAGCTTCCGTCATTTTCCCGGATTTTGTCGGCCATACAATCGCTGTCCACGACGGACGCAAGCACGTGCCGGTGTATGTAACGGAAGACATGGTTGGGCACAAGCTCGGCGAGTTTGCCCCCACAAGAACCTTCAAGGGCCACGCAGGCTCCAAGACGACCGGTAAGTAAGGCTGAAAGGAGTGTATAGCATGGAAGCAAGGGCACAGCTGAAATACGCCCGTATTTCCCCCAGAAAAGTATCCATCGTGCTGGACCTCATCCGCAACAAGCCGGTGGATTTGGCAATGGCTATCCTCAAGCATACCCCCAAGGCCGCCTGCGAGGATCTCCAGAAGCTGCTGAAGTCCGCTATGGCAAATGCTGAGAATAACCACAATATGGATGTTTCCCGGCTGTATGTGGCGCAGTGCTACGTATCCCCGGGTCCGATCCTCAAGCGCATCCGCCCGAGAGCACAGGGCCGCGCGTTCAGAATTTTGAAGAGAACATCGCACGTCACACTGGTGCTCAAGGAAAAGGAATAAGCGAAGAGGAGGTAAGTTCATGGGTCACAAGGTAAACCCCCACGGGTTCCGTGTGGGAGTAATTAAGGATTGGGATTCCCGCTGGTTCGCAAAGGACAACGTGTTCGGCGACACCCTGGTGGAAGATTATAACCTCCGCAAAACGCTGAAGAAGCAGCTCGCTGCGGCAGGCATCCCGAAGATTGAAATTGAGCGCGACGCTTCCAAGGTGCGCATCCATATCCACTGCGCGAAGCCCGGCATGGTAATCGGCAAGGGCGGCGCTGAGATTGAGAAGTTGCGCCAGCAGTGCGAGAAGATGCTCGGCAAGCCGGTGACGATCAACATCGTCGAGGTCAAGTACCCGGATACGGACGCCCAGCTCGTTGCTGAGAATATCGCGCAGCAGCTCGAGAAGAGAATTTCTTTCCGCCGTGCGATGAAGCAGTGCATCGGCCGCGCCATGAAGGGCGGCGCACGCGGAATCAAGACGCAGGTATCCGGCCGTCTGGGCGGCGCAGAAATCGCCCGCTCCGAGCAGTATCACGACGGCACGATTCCGCTGCAGACCCTCCGCGCGGACATCGACTACGGCTTTGCTGAGGCGGCTACCACCTACGGCCGCATCGGCGTAAAGGTTTGGATTTACAGGGGCGAGGTTCTCCATGATAACCGCAGCAGACAGCCCCGCAGGGAAGGAGGCAGTAAATAATGCTGTTGCCTAAGCGCGTAAAGTACCGCAGGGTGCACCGTGGCCGTCTCACCGGCAAGGCATACCGCGGCAATAAGGTCACTTACGGTGATTTCGGCATCCAGGCGCTCGAGCCGGCATGGATCACCTCCAACCAGATTGAGGCTGCCCGTGTTGCCATGACCCGTTACTGCAAGAGATTCGGTAAGGTTTGGATCAAGATTTTCCCGGATAAGCCCATCACCGAGAAGCCCGCTGAAACCCGAATGGGTTCCGGTAAAGGTTCCCCGGAATACTGGGTGGCCGTCGTAAAGCCCGGCAGGGTGATGTTCGAAATCGGCGGCGTGCCGGAGGAGACCGCCCGCGAGGCGCTCCGTCTGGCCTCCAACAAGCTGCCGATCAAGTGCAAGTTCGTCAAGAAGGAAGAAACGGGGGGTGAGCAGTAATGAAGGCCTCAGAGATCAGAGCAATGACCAATGAAGAACTGGAAGCAAAATTGAAGGACCTCAAGGCCGAGCTTTTCAACCTGCGTTTCCAGCTCGCCATTAACCAGCTCGATAACCCGATGCGCATCAGCGCCGTCAAGAAGGACATCGCGCGCGTAAAGACAGTCCTGCGCGCGAATGAACTCAGCGCCAACGCGTGAGAAGGGAGGATTTAGCTGTGAGCGACAGGAATATGAGAAAAACCCAGGTCGGCAAGGTTGTCAGCAATAAGATGGACAAAACCATCGTCGTTGCCATCCAGGACAGCGTGAAGCATCCGCTTTACAACAAGATTATTAAGCGTACCGTGAAGCTGAAGGCTCATGACGAGAATAACGAATGCACTATCGGTGACCGCGTGCGTGTGATGGAGACCCGTCCCCTCTCGAAGGAAAAGAGATGGCGCCTGGTCGAGATTATTGAGAAAGCCAAATAAGGCAGGCAGCTTTGCGATAAGCGCTTGCCTTCTGGCAGATTGCAAAGGAGGAACGCACTGTGATTCAACAGCAGACTTACCTCAAGGTTGCCGATAACACCGGCGCGAAGGAGCTTATGTGCATCCGCGTTCTGGGCGGTACCCGCAGAAGGTATGCAAATATAGGCGACGTCGTGGTGGCTTCCGTTAAAAAAGCAGCACCCGGCGGCGTGGTAAAAAAAGGCGACGTGGTGAAGGCAGTTATCGTCCGTTCGGCGACAGGCGTGCGCCGTGCCGACGGCACGTACATCCGCTTCGATGAGAACGCGGCTGTCATCATCCGTGATGATAAGAACCCGAGAGGGACCCGTATTTTTGGGCCGGTGGCCAGAGAGCTCCGCGACAGGGATTACATGAAGATCCTGAGCCTCGCGCCGGAAGTGCTTTGATTGGGAGGTGTCCACTTAGATGAATAAAGTTCATGTAAAAACGGGTGACACCGTCATGATTATCAGCGGCCGCGACCGCGGCAAGACCGGCAAGGTCCTGGCTGTCAGCCCCAAGGAGGGCAAGGTCATCATCGAGGGCCGCAACATGGTCAGCAAGCATGTAAAGCCGCGCCGGATGGGCGAGCAGGGCGGCATCGTAAAGGCCGAGGGCGCCATCTACGCCTGCAAGGTGCAGGTTGTCTGCTCCCACTGCGGCAAGCCGACCCGTGTCTCCCACAAGATCCTGGCGGACGGCACGAAGGAACGCATCTGCGCAAAATGCGGCGAGTCGCTGTAAGGGAGGATTAAGACGACATGGCAAGATTAAAGGACTACTACAAGCAGGAAGTCGCCCCCGCGCTGATGAAGAAGTTTAATTACTCGAGCACCATGCAGATCCCGAAGCTGGATAAGATCGTGATCAACGTGGGCGCGGGCGAGGCCAAGGAGAATGCCAAGGCGATCGATTCCATCATGACCGACCTGGCGGCTATCACCGGCCAGCGTCCGCAGGTGTGCAAGGCGAAGAAATCCGTCGCGAACTTCAAGCTGCGCGCCGGCATGCCGATCGGCGTGAAGGTCACGCTGCGCGGCGACAGAATGTATGAATTCATGGACAGACTCTTTAACATCGCGCTGCCCCGCGTGCGCGACTTCCGCGGCATCAACCCGAACTCCTTCGACGGCCGCGGCAACTACAACATGGGCATCCGTGAGCAGCTGATTTTCCCGGAGATCGAGTACGACAAGATCGACAAGGTCCGCGGGATGGATATCTGCTTCGTCACCACAGCAGCCACCGACGAGGAGAGCCGTGAGCTCCTCACGCTGATGGGCGCTCCGTTTGCGAAATAAGGAGGGATTATTGTGGCCAAGACTTCTATGAAAATCAAGCAGGCGAGACCGGCTAAGTTCTCGACCCGCACATACAACAGATGCAAAATCTGCGGCAGGCCGCACGCCTACCTCCGGAAATTCGGAGTGTGCCGTATCTGCTTCAGGGAGCTTGCCTACAAGGGCGAAATCCCGGGCGTGAAAAAAGCCAGCTGGTAAAAAGGAGGTAACGGAATGCAGATTACAGATACCATTGCCGATTTGCTTACCCGCATCCGCAACGCGAATTCCGCGAAGCACGATTCCGTGGAGATCCCCGCTTCCAATATGAAGAAGGCCATCTGCCAGATTCTGGTGGACGAGGGCTATGTGAAGGGCTTCACCGTGACAGAGGACGGCAAGCAGGGCATCATTAAAGTTACGCTCAAGTACGGCGAGGGCAAGACCCCCGTCATCAAGGGCCTGCGCAGGGTCTCCAAGCCGGGCCTGCGCATCTATTCCAACGCAGACGAGCTGCCGAGGGTTATGAAAGGTCTCGGCATTGCGATTATTTCCACCAGCCGCGGCGTCATGACCGACCGTGAGGCCCGCAAGGCTCACATCGGCGGCGAGGTTCTCGCGTTTATCTGGTAAGAAGAGGGGGTGCAGCTACTATGTCTCGAATTGGAAGAAAACCCATAAATATTCCCGCGGGCGTCGAGGTGAAAATCGACGGCAGCGTTGTTACGGTGAAGGGGCCGAAGGGTACTCTTACCCAGAAGTTCCACCCGAATATGACCATCACGCAGGAGGGCAATGAAATCCTCGTTACCCGTCCTGACGACGAGAAGCAGAACCGCTCCCTTCACGGCCTGACCCGCACGCTCATCCACAACATGGTGGTCGGCGTGACAGAGGGCTACAAGAAGGAGCTCGACGTGCTCGGCGTCGGCTACCGTGTGCAGAAGCAGGGCAAGGACATGATCATGAACCTCGGCTTCTCCCACAACGTGGTAGTCTCCGACACGGAGGACATCAAGATCGAATGCCCGACCCCGAACAAGATCATCATTTCCGGGCCGGATAAGCAGAAGGTCGGCCAGTTCGCAGCGGAAGTGCGCGAGAAGCGCCCGCCGGAGCCGTATAAGGGCAAGGGTATCCGCTACACGGACGAACACGTACGCCGCAAGGAAGGCAAGGCCGGTAAGGGCGCCAAGAAGTAAGGAGTGAATGACAAATGGTGAATAAGGCTGACAGCAATAAAGCCAGGCTGCACCGCCACCTCAGGGTGCGCGGCAAGGTTTCCGGCACGGCACAGCGTCCGCGCCTGAATGTATTCCGCTCCAGCAAAAACATCTACGCCCAGGTTATCGACGACGTAGCGGGCGTGACGCTCGCAGCGGCTTCCACGCTGGACAAGGAGTTCGCTGGATACGGCGGAAATAAAGAAGCTGCGCGCAAGGTCGGCGAGATGATTGCCAAGCGCGCTATCGATAAGGGAATCACTGAGGTTGTTTTTGACCGCGGTGGCTATATCTTCCACGGCCGCGTCAAGGAGCTGGCCGAAGGCGCCCGCGAGGGCGGCCTCAAGTTCTAAGAGAGGGAGGAATACTTTTGGCTAGAATTGACGCATCGTCTATGGAACTCAAGGAGCGCGTTGTTGCCATCAACCGCGTTTCCAAAACCGTAAAGGGCGGCCGTATCTTCAAGTTTGCGGCGCTTGTCGTCGTGGGCGACGGCAACGGCACCGTTGGCTTCGGCATCGGCAAGGCCGGTGAAGTGCCGGATTCCATCCGCAAGGGGATTGAGGACGCCAAGAAGAACCTGATCAAGGTTTCGCTGCGCGGGACTACCATCCCCCACGAGGTGATGGGCGAGTTCGGCGCGGGCCGCGTGCTGCTCAAGCCCGCTGCCCCCGGTACCGGCGTTATCGCCGGCGGCCCGGTGCGTGCGGTGGTCGAGGTTGCGGGCATCAAGGATATCCGCTCCAAGGCCCTGCGCTCCAACAATCCGTGCAACGTAGTCCGCGCAACCATCGAGGGCCTCTCGAAGCTGCGCAGCGCCGAGGAGGTCGCGGCAATCCGCGGCAAGTCGGTGAAGGAAATTCTGTAAGAGGGGGAGAGCAATATGGCACAGCTTAAAGTGACTCTGGTAAAGAGCCTGATCGGCGCAAAGAAAGACCAGATTGCGACTGCCCAGGCCCTTGGCCTCCGCAAGGTTGGCGACGTTTCCGTTCAGCCCGACAACGCGGCGACCGGCGGCAAAGTGGCGAAGATTATCCACCTCGTCGAGGTAAGCAAAGCGTAAGCAAGGAGGTGCGACGAAATGAAATTGCATGATCTGACTGCCGTGCCGGGCTCCACCAAAGAGCCGAAGCGCATCGGCAGAGGCGCGGGCTCCGGCCAGGGCAAAACGGCAGGCAAAGGCCACAAGGGCCAGAAGGCCCGTTCGGGCGGCGGCGTCCGTCCCGGGTTTGAGGGCGGCCAGATGCCGCTGCAGAGACGTATCCCGAAGAGAGGGTTCGTCAATATTTTTGCCAATCCCATCGTAACCGTGAACGTCGGCTCGCTCGAAAAGAAATTCGAGAACGGCGCAGTTGTCGATAACAACGCGCTTGTCGAGGCAGGTATCATCAAGAAGAGCGGCGCGGCTGTAAAGGTGCTCGCGAACGGCAGCCTGTCCAAGAGCCTGACAGTAAAGGTTTCGGCTTTCTCCGAAGCTGCGAAGCAGAAAATTGAGGCGGCAGGTGGGAAGGCTGAGGTGATCTGATTGTTTAAAACAATTAAGAACGCCTGGTCCATTCCTGAACTGAGAAAAAAGCTTCTTTTCACACTTCTGATTATCGTCGTGTTCCGTTTTGGCTCCGTGATCCCGGTTCCGTTTCTGGATGTGGGGGCGCTCAAGGGCCTGATGGACGCGGTCAACCAGGAGGGCACGGCCCTCGGGTATCTCAATATGCTCACCGGCGGCGCGTTCGCCAATGCGACGATGTTCGCCATGGGCATTACGCCGTATATCAACAGCTCCATCATCATGCAGCTGCTCACCGTGGCTATCCCCGCGCTTGAGAGGATGGCCAAGGAGGGCGAGGAGGGCCGCAAGAGGATTACGGCCATCACCCGCTATGTGACGGTTGCGCTGGGACTGATTCAGGGCGCGGCGTACTATTCGTTCCTCCGCTTCAGCGGCTACAACGGCCAGTCCATCGTGAAGTATTCCGAGGACGGCTTCGCCACGCAGGCGTTTGTGGCTGTGATTATCGTGCTCACGTTTACAGCGGGCACGGCCCTGATGATGTGGATGGGCGAGCAGATCAATGTCAAGGGCGTCGGCAACGGAATTTCCATCCTGCTGTTCTCGGGCATTGTGGCCCGCCTGCCGGTCACGTTCGGCCATTTGTGGTCGTTCCTCCAGGCGGCCATCCAGGATCCGACAAACTACGGACAGTATTACTTCTTTGTCCCGCTGTTTGTCATCCTGTTCCTCGCGGTCATCTGGGTCATCGTGTTCATGAATGATTCGGAGCGCCGCATCCCTGTCCAGTATGCCAAGCGCGTCGTGGGCAGGAAAATGTATGGCGGACAGAGCACCCATATTCCGATTAAAGTGGCGATGTCCGGCGTTATGCCGATTATCTTCGCCAGCTCGATCCTCTCGATCCCGAGCACAATCCAGATGTTCGTGCATCCGGAGGCCGGATCGGTCGGTGCGATTATTCTGAACGCCCTCTCCTCCAGCGGTCCGATTTACGCGGTCCTGTATTTCATCCTGATCATCATGTTCGCGTATTTCTACCTGACCATCCAATACAATCCGATTGAGATGGCCAACAACCTCCGCCAGAGCAACGGCACCATCCCGGGCGTGCGTCCCGGCCGTCCGACGGCGGACTTCATCGCAAAGATTCTTTCCAAGATTACGCTGATTGGCTCCCTGTTCCTGGCGGTTATCGCGCTGCTGCCGATTATCTTCGGCGCGCTGACGGGGATGCACAACCTCTCGCTGGGCGGCACGTCCATCATCATTCTGGTCGGTGTTGCGCTCGAGACGGTCAAGCAGCTGGAATCGCAGATGATGATGCGCCATTACAAGGGCTTCCTCGACTAAGCCCCGGCGCAAGGGAAAGGAGCGGGAGATTTTATGAAACTCATTATGCTCGGCGCACCTGGCGCCGGAAAAGGGACGCAGGCGGAGATCCTCTCCGAGCGTCTCTCCATTCCCACAATTTCCACGGGTAACATTATCCGTGAAGCGCTGAAAAGCGGCACTGAAATGGGCGTGCGTGCGAAGTCCTATATGGATGAGGGCAAGCTTGTTCCGGACGAGGTCGTCATCGGCATCATCCGGGAGCGTCTGGCAAAGGACGACTGCAAAAACGGCTTCATTCTGGACGGCTTCCCGCGCACAATCCCGCAGGCCGAGGCTCTGGACAACATGGGCGCCGCGATCGATCGTGTGATCGACCTTGAGGTCCCGGACGAGAAGATCGTGGAAAGAATGTCCGGACGCCGTGTCTGCGAAAGCTGCGGAGCCAGCTACCACATGCTGTTTAAAAAGCCTGCGGCAGACGGCAAATGCGACAAATGCGGCGGCACCCTTGTTCAGCGCAAGGACGACCACCCGGATACGGTCAAGGAACGCCTGCGCGTCTACCACGAGCAGACCGAGCCGCTCAAGGCTTACTATCAGAAGCAGGGCAAGCTCGCCGTCGTGGAGGGGCAGGAGGCTGTGGAGGATACCACCCGCCTGACCCTGGCCGCTGTCGAGGGATAACCGATGGTTGTGCTGAAAACCAGCCGGGAGCTCGCAGCAATGCGGGATGCCGGCAGGATCTCCGCAAGGGCGCTGAAGCTGGCGGGCGAGGCGGTGGAGCCGGGTGTTTCCACCTGGGAGATCGACCGCATCGTGCGCCGCTATATCGAGGGGCAGGGCGCAGTCCCTACCTTCCTCGGTTACGGCGGGTTCCCGGCAAGCGCCTGTATCTCGGTGAACAACGTGGTCATCCATGGCATACCGAGGAAGGATCAGAAGCTCAGGGCCGGCGACATCGTGAGCGTCGATGTCGGCGCGACCTATGAGGGCTTTGTGGGGGACAACGCGTGGACGTTCCCATGCGGCGATGTCTCCAGCGAGGCAAAGGCCCTGATGGACGCAACGCGCGAGAGCCTGTTTGAAGGGATCTGGGCTGCCCAGGCCGGAAACCGGATAGGCGATATCGGAAGCGCGGTGCAGAGGTATGTCGAAGCTCGCGGCTACTCGGTGGTACGGGATTTTGTCGGCCACGGAGTAGGTGCGAAGATGCACGAGGATCCAAGCGTACCCAATTACGGCACCCCCGGGCGGGGGGTGCGGCTGCTGCCAGGCATGACAATAGCCATTGAGCCCATGATCAATGCCGGAGGGCATACGGTGAGGACGCTCCCGGACGGCTGGACGGTCGTGACAACGGACGGGAAGCTGTCGGCCCACTTTGAACATTCCATCGCCATCACGAAGGACGGCCCCGTGATCCTCACGCTGCCGGATTGAGGTGGATGTATGGAAATAACACGAGGGCTGGTGGTCCGGTCGAAGGCCGGCCACGACAAAGGGGGCTTTTTCACCGTGCTTGCGGTGGAGGGAGATTACGCCCTCCTCTGCGACGGGAAACGGCGGCCCCTGGAGCATCCCAAACGGAAGAAGCTCCGGCACGTCGCCCCGACGGCGGCTCTGCTGCCGGACAGCTCGATGAAAACCAACCGTGAAATCCGAAGGGCCCTCCGCCCGTTCCTTTCTGAGGACGGCGGGGAGCGGTGAATTTCCTGTGAGGAGGTTATTTCATGTCAAAGCAGGACGTCATTGAGATTGAAGGTACGGTGACGGAGGCGCTCCCGAACGCGATGTTCAATGTGGAGCTGCCAAACGGCCATGTAATCCTCGCCCACATCTCCGGCAAGCTGCGGATGAATTTCATCCGGATCCTGCCCGGCGACAAGGTGACGGTAGAGCTTTCGCCCTACGATCTCACCCGCGGGCGCATTACGTGGCGTTCCAAATAAAAAATTCACATCCGGGCAGCCTGCCCGGTTTCCGCGCGAAGCGCGCGGCGATTCGCTACCAAAGGAGGGCGTACCGATGAAAGTAAGACCTTCTGTCAAGAAGATTTGCGAAAAGTGCAAGATCATCAAGCGCAAGGGTAAGGTTATGGTGATCTGCGAGAACCCCAAGCATAAGCAGCGCCAGGGCTGAGACAGCATCGCGCACGGCGGCTTTACGCACGCCCTGCGCCCGGCGCACAGAGCGACTGAATACTATGGAGGTGCAATCCAGTTATGGCGCGTATAGCAGGTATTGATCTGCCCAGAGATAAACGCATTGAAATCGGCCTGACCTACATTTACGGCATCGGCCGCAAGACCGCCAACGACATCCTTGCAGCAACCGGCGTTGATCCGGACATCCGTGTCCGCGACCTCTCCGAGGACGACACCGCAAAGCTGAGAGAGTACATCGACCACAACTGCCGCGTGGAGGGCGACCTTCGCCGCGATGTGGCGTTCGATATCAAGCGGCTCATTGAAATCGGCTGCTACCGTGGGATCCGTCACCGCAAGGGCCTGCCGGTCAGAGGCCAGCGTTCCAAGACGAATGCCCGCACCCGCAAGGGTCCGAGAAAGACCATGGCCAACAAGAAGAAGTAATCGGGAGGGATATTTAAGATGGCACAAGCACAGAAGGGCGGCAAGAAGGCTGCCGCCACATCCCGCAGACGCCGCGAGCGCAAGAACATTGAGCGCGGGGCTGCCCATATCCAGTCCACCTTTAATAATACGATCGTCACCATCACAGATACGCAGGGCAACGCCGTTTCGTGGGCAAGCTCCGGCGAGCTGGGCTTCCGCGGTTCGAGAAAGTCCACCCCGTTCGCCGCGCAGACCGCTGCGGAGACCGCTGCGAAGATCGCGATGGATCACGGCATGAAGACGGTGGAGGTTTTCGTGAAAGGCCCGGGCGCAGGCCGTGAGGCTGCAATCCGCGCGCTCCAGCAGGCCGGCCTTGAGGTTACGATGATCAAGGACGTTACTCCGATCCCCCACAATGGATGCCGTCCTCCGAAGAGAAGAAGAGTGTAAGTAAGGAGGAAAATGTATTATGGCTAAGAATATGCAGCCTGTTCTCAAGCGTTGCAAGACGCTGGGCCTGTCCCCGGCCGTGCTGGGATATTCCAAGGAGACCAACCGCAACCAGAAGCAGTTCCGCCGCAAGCAGTCCGAGTACGCTCTGCAGCTGAACGAGAAGCAGAAGGTAAAGTTCATCTACGGTGTGCTGGAGAAGCAGTTCCGCGCATACTACGAGAAGGCCGCCCGCAAGCAGGGCGTCACCGGCGAGCTGCTCCTGCAGGAGCTGGAGCGCCGCCTCGATAACGTTGCGTTCCGCATGGGCTTTGCCAACACCCGCCGTGAGGCCCGCCAGCTGGTGAGCCACGGCCATTTCATGGTAAACGGCCAGCGCGTGGACATCCCGTCCTATCAGGTAAAGCCGGGCGATGTGGTTTCCGTGCGTGAGAAGTCCCGCAGCACCACGAAGTTCAAGACCCTCGTGGAGGAGCTGGGCAAGAACCCGGTTCCGAAGTGGATGGAGAAGGCTTCCGGCGCTTTTGAGGCAAAAATTGTGGCGATGCCGGCCCGTGACGATATCGATTACGAGGTCGCCGAGCACTTGATCGTTGAGTTGTACTCCAAATAATGCTTTTGGGGACGGCGCGGGGATCCTGTGGGTGCTTCCGCGGCCCGCGCGCCCCATTGGCATCGTGTACATCATAGCAAAGGAATTTGCTTATGTGTGAAGGAGGTTCGCTGATGATTGAGATAGAAAAGCCAAGAATAGACACAGAGGTGTTGTCGAACGACGGGACCTATGGCAAATTTGTGGTGGAGCCGCTGGAACGCGGCTTTGGCAATACGCTGGGCAACAGCCTGCGGCGCGTGCTGCTCTCCTCGCTGCCGGGCGTGGCGGTGACTTCGATTAAGATCGACGGGGTGCTCCACGAGTTTTCTACCATCCCGGGCGTGAAAGAGGATGTCACGGAGATTGTGCTGAACATCAAGGGACTGACCGCCAAGCTGCACTGCGACGGCCCCAAGACGGTGGAGATCTGCGCGGAAGGCCCGTGCGAGATAACGGCCGATTCTATCAAATGTGACAGTGAGGTGGAGATCCTCAACCCGGAGATGCACATTGCAACGCTGGGCGACGGAGCGAAGCTGTATATGGAGCTGACCCTGGATAAGGGCCGCGGCTATGTTTCTGCTGAGCGCAACAAGGCGAATATGAACATGGCCGTTATCGGCGAGCTTCCTGTTGACTCGATCTACACTCCCGTTCTCAAGGTAAATTACAACGTGGAAAATACCCGTGTAGGGCAGAGCATCGACTACGATAAGCTGATTCTTGAGGTATGGACCAATGGGATTATCGGTGCGCAGGAGGCTGTCTCGCTTGCCGCAAAAGTCCTCACCGAGCATTTGAATCTCTTTGTGGATCTGTCTGATAAGGGCAGCAGCACAGAGATCATGGTGGAAAAGGACGACAAGGGCAAGGAGAAGGTGCTTGAGATGACGATTGAGGAATTGGATCTGTCGGTCCGTTCGTTCAACTGCCTCAAGCGTGCCGGGATCAATACGGTGGAGGATCTTATAAGCAAGTCCGAGGAGGACATGATGAAGGTCCGCAACCTGGGAAGAAAATCTCTCGAGGAAGTCATCTACAAGATGAATTCCCTCGGTTTCAATTTGCGCAAGGACGACGAATAAGTCCCTTGCAGCCTTACGGTAAAGGAGTGAATTTCGATGCCCGGAACCAGAAAGCTCGGAAGGACCAGCGATCACCGCATCGCAATGCTGCGCGCAATGGTGACCTTTCTCCTGGAGAATGGTAAAATCGAAACGACAGTAACCCGCGCCAAGGAAGTCCGTTCCATGGCGGAGAAGATGATAACGATCGCGAAAGAGGATTCCCTGCACAACAAGCGCCTTGTCATGGGCTTTGTCACAAAAGAGGACGTTGCTCACAAGCTGTTTGCAGAGATTGCCCCGAAGTATGCCGACCGCAACGGCGGCTACACCCGCATCACGAAGCTCGGGCCGCGCCGCGGCGACGCTGCCGAGATGGCGATTATCGAGTTGATCTAAGCTCGGATCCCGGGGGGACTTTTTGAGAAAAGTCCCCCCGGACCCCCTCAAAAACTTTTATCCGCTCCGCGATGCCCGCCGGAGTCTGGGTGGCCCCCTGCGCGATGCGCAGGGGGTTTTTGTATTACAAAGTGGTACGAGTGAGCAAAACATAAAAGTTTTGCTCAAGCTTTTTCAAAAGCTTGCGACGGGGTGTGGGGGCGAGGAGCCCCCACAAGCCAAAAGGAACGCGAAGCGTTCCCCCCAGAAAGGTGAGCAAACAGAGAGGGCGAACCATCCGGTGGATGGTCCGCCTGAACGATTTTGCGGTCCCCCAGGCGGAGCGGCCGTGATAACAGGAAAGCCGTTCTACAGAAAAGCTCCCAGCCGGAAATGAGACATTGAAATAGGAAAACATCGCATAGAAGCGAATTTTTCTGTACTTTTGAGTTTTCAGATACATCCTGATAACACTGCGTTTTTTCCTTTTGGGGGTTTCCATTTTTTAAGAGAGAGACTATAATAAAATAAAACAGCGATACAGAAAAGGATATGGAACCGTTCTGAAACCCGTATCCTGGCAGGGAGGATTGTGTATGGAAGCAAAGGAAAAAACGCCGGTTGGGTTCGGCGTGTCGGTGGCGGTGTTTGTGGCGCTTCTAGTGCTGGTTGTGACGCTCACAGCCGTATTTGGGAGCGCGCCGCATGTCCCGCTGCTGATTGCCGCGGTGATTGCCGCTGTCATTGGGGGAATCCACCGGTATTCATGGGACGAGATGCTGAAAGGGATTACCGCGGCGGTTACGGCGGCTGTCCCGGCACTGCTGATTATTTTGTCGATCGGGCTGCTGATCGCTGCGTGGATGGCCGGCGGCGTGATCCCGACGATGATCTATTATGGTCTGCAAATTATTTCGCCGAGGTTCTTTCTGGTGACGACTTTGCTGCTGTGCTCGATCGTGTCGCTGGCGATAGGAAGCTCGCTGTCAACGATCGGGACGGTCGGGGTGGCGCTGTTCGGCATCGGGACGGTGCTGGGGATCCCGCAGCCAATCACGGTCGGCGCGATCGTGTCGGGCGCGTATTTTGGCGATAAGATGTCCCCGCTTTCCGATACGACAAACCTTGCGCCGTCGGTGTCGGACGCAAAGCTGTTCGACCATGTGCGCCACATGATGGTGACGACTACGCCCACATACCTCATTTGTATTGTCATTTACGGGATTATGGGCTTCGTGCTGGCGGGCGGCCAGACGGGAGGATTGGAGTCCGCCCAGATGCAGCAGACGCTCGATACGCTCGCGGCGAATTTTGTGATCCATCCGCTGCTGCTTCTGCCGCCGGTGCTGGTGCTCGTGATGGTGATTTTCCGGATCCCCGCCCTGCCCGGTCTGATGGCCGCCGCCATGCTGGGGATTTTGTCGGCGGTATTTGTGCAGGGGATCCCGGCCCAGCAGATGCTTTCTGTCGTGATGGACGGATTCACCGCGTCCACGGGTGTGGAAAATGTGGATACGCTGCTCAACCGCGGCGGGATTATGAGCATGATGCGGACCATCGCGCTGATGGTGATTGCGTTGAGCTTCGCGGGAATCTTTGAATGTACCGGGATGGCGGGATCCATTTTGAAAAAGGTGGTGGCGCACGTCAGGAGCGACAGGGGCCTCGTGATTGCGACGGTGCTCACCGCCTGGGGAATCGTGATCGCTACCGGCCAGCAGTATGTGGCAATTATTATGACAGGCCGCCTGTTCCGGCCGCTGTACCAGGAGCACAGGCTCAAGCCGCAGAACCTCAGCCGCGCTCTGGAGGATGCCGGGACGGTGTTCGGCGGGATTGTGCCGTACAGTACGGGCGCGGGCTTCACTGAGGGGATGCTTGGTATTTCCGCGTGGCAGTATGGACCGTATACGTTTTTCGGCTGGATCAACCCGCTGGTTTCGATTCTGATCGCGGCGCTCGGCAAAAGTATGCCGCATCTGGACGAGGATCAGGACAAAAAGCGCGCGGATGCTTCGGCAGGATCTGCGGGGAAGTAATTTACATAATTTTTTAATTTAAACGGGCGGCGGATAAGTTTTTCACATTTTCCACCGCCTTTTCCACAGGTTGTGGATGGACAAGCAGGGAAAAATCAGTGGTTTTTCCTGTTTTCAGATTTTTCACCATGGTTCTGTGTGGAAAGCAGTGGAAGATTTTAGTTTACATAATATTAAATTTTTGGCATCAAAGAAAAACAGGAAAAATTTTTACCGAAATGGATATTTTTCCCCGCTGCCTGATTGTAAAAACGAGACAGCCGTGGTATAGTATTTTTATGCGGAAACGGAAGGAATCCCAGGAGCCCGGCGCCGGCAGGGCAGGAGATCGCTGGTTTTGGAGGAACTATGGACAAAAAGATAATGCAGCTTCTTTCTCAGTGGCATGAGGAAGGAAAATACCACGAAATTATTGAAGAAATTGAAAAAATCCCGGCGGCTGACCGCAGCTATGATCTCACCGGACAGCTGGCGCGGGCTTATAATAACCTCCATACCAAAGAGGGGTATCAAAAGGCGGCGGCGCTGCTGGAATCGGTGATGGATGAGGGAAAGAACGACGCTCTCCTCCATTACAGGCTGGGGTTTTCCTATTATTATATGGATCGCGATGCGGAGGCCCTGCACGAATTTGAGCGCGCCGACGAGCTGGAACCGGGCGATCCGGATACGCTCGATTTTATTGAAATCTGTAAGGATGAGCTGCGCGCGCGCACCGGCAGCGTCGGGCCGGAGCTTTATTCTGACGAGGAATTGCGCATCGTGGAGGATCATATCACCCGGTATTTCGGCGAATTTGAGACGGTGTACCACGAGCTTTCCTCGCCGGACATCCATGTGGATATCTGCGTGATCCCGCCCGGACCGCGGCACGATTACTATGTGCTGGCCACGATGGGGATGGGCGCGCACCGGATGGAGATCCCGGAGGAATATGCCTCGCGCAAGCTGGAACGGGCGGAGCTGCTTTTGTGTCTGCCCTCGGACTGGCAGCTCAGCGATCCGGATGAAAAATGGTACTGGCCGATCCGGTGGCTCAAGCAGCTGGCGCGCCTGCCGATCGAGGAGGACGCATGGCTCGGCTGGGGACATACGGTGACGAACCGCGGTCCGTTTGCCGCCAATACGGAGCTGTGCGGCGTGATTTTGACGGAGCCGCAGGGCTTCAGCGAGACTTCCGTCTGCTGTCGTCTCCCGGACGGCGACGACGTGAATTTTTATCAGATCATCCCGCTTTACCAGGAGGAAATGCAGTTCAAAATCCAGTATGGTGCGGAGGCGCTCCTGCACCGCATGACTCCCGCCTCGCTGCGGGTGATCAACATCAGGCGCGCCAATTTCTGCGGCGGTTTTTCACCGGCTCAGTACCGGCCCAGCAGGATCGCCCGCCGGACAGTGGAGTTTCTCAGCTGTCCGTGCCGCATTTACGGCCCGTCTGAGGATGACAGCACGCTGCTGGAAGCATATCAGGAAGCATGGGCGCGCGGCAGGTGGGAGGGCTTCACCCCTGTTCTGGTGACGCCGGATGAGGGACTGCTCACAACGTTGATCCTGAATTCTGATCCCGGCAGCGAGGAGTCGAACGGCACGGAATACGATCCGGACGCGGTGGAGGATTACCGTGAAGCGATGTGCAACCTTTACCTGACGGAGGGCCATGAATACTTTGAGAGCCTGATGGATCTGCGGCGCCATGAAAACGGCCGTCTGCCGATGGAGATCAGCGCGGCTCAGGTGATTGGCGGCGAGGAGGTGCGCGTGCCGGAATCGTACTGGGATTTCGACCGCAACACGACGTATGAGACGATCCTCGCGGAGATCCCGACGGAAAGCCCGTGGGAGATTTTTGCGTGGCTTCCTATGGGTGCGTGGAACGACTGTCCCGACACGATGGAGCTGATGTCCGCGGCAAAATACTGGTACGAAGAATACGGCGCTGTGCCGTGCGCCCTGAGCCGGGATGAACTGGAGTTCCGGCTGGAACACCCGGTGGAGGATAAGGAGGAGGCCGCTCGGCTTGCCGCAGAGCAGTACGCGTTCTGTCCGGAGCGTGTGGAGGACTGCGAAAAGCGGAGGTCCGTCGGCGTGCTGGCGGACAGTCTGACGAAATCGAAAATCTGGTATTTCTGGTGGGGCTGACAAGGCTAAGCCTGGCCGCAGGCCAAAAATAAGGAGGATGTTTTGTATGCCATTGAGAAGAGATGTTGCCCTGTTTCCGCAGGGAAAGACGAAAGCATTCACGCTCAGCTATGACGACGGCGTGATCCAGGACAGGCGGTTCATCGAGCTGCTGAAAAAGTACAAGCTTCAGGCGACTTTCAACCTGAACTCGGAGCGGTTCGATTCTGAGGAGCAGTACAGCCACATCAGGGTGGGCCATTGCCGCGTGATGAAGAAAGAGGTCAGGGATCTCTACGCGGGCTTTGAGGTCGCAGGACATACGGCAACGCATCCGGATCTGGCGCAGCTCCCGATGTCCACAGCGTCGTGGGAGGTCTGCCTCGACAAGAATAATCTGGAGCAGATCACCGGGAAGATCGTCACCGGGTTCGCGTATCCGTTCGGCACATGGAACCACGAGACGCTCGACGTACTCAAGGCGGCCGGGATCCGGTACGCCCGCACGGTAAAGAGCACGCATAATTTCCGCCTGCCGGAAAATTTCCTGCTGTGGGATCCGTGCTGTCACCACGATGATCCGGAGCTGATGAATCTGGCGGAAAAATTCCTGGCACTTGACGGTACAAATCTGAAAAATTCGCTGTCTGTGTTCTATGTGTGGGGCCACACCTATGAATTTGACGATCACGAAAACTGGGACCGCATTGAGGCGCTGTTCCAGAAGATTTCGGGCCACGATACCGTCTGGTACGCCACCAACGGCGAGATCGAGGAGTACGCGGCGGCGGTGAAGTCCCTGCGTTATTCGTCCGACGGCTCGGTGATCTACAATCCCACTGCGACGGCGGTCTGGCTCCGGATTCTCGATCAGGATTATGTGATCCGTCCCGGCGAAACGGTGAACCTGTAAGCTTGATTTTAGAATATTCTTGAATATGCAGATATGCCCGGGCGGTGATGTTCAGCCGTCCGGGCATATTTAGAAGTCGTTTTATGGAGCGGTATCCCGCGGCCAGTTGGATTCAGCGGGGGCGACGCTTTGATTTTTCGGATATCGTTCAGAAAACTGCATAGAAAAACAGAAAGGTTCGGATAATCCGAACCTTTCTGTTTGGAAGAAAAAAGGAAAAAAACAAAAATGCCTTTCGGCTGTTGTACTCAACACCTGCACCTGCGGTGGGCAGCAGGCTAAGCCTGCACGTAGATCGCGCCTGCTCCCTCCGGTCGCCCGGATGGGTAAGTGAAAAATGAAAAGTGAATAGTGAATAGTTTGGTTTTGCCAGCCAAGGTGGTATGATTGGGCTAAAATGCCCGCGTTGCAGCCCTTCTGCTGGTATATACCACACCTGCGGTGGGCAGAACGCGAAAGCGTCGTACCTCCGCTTGGTTTAGTGCTTCATTGGGCTGGGATGCCCGCGTTTACAGCTTTCCATCAGTATTATACCATCATCTGCGCAGAAAGGAAATAATAGTTACAAAATTGTAGTTTTTCATATCCTTGTATCTGGAAAATATTGAAAAATCAGGAAATGAAATCATAATAAATTCGTATTTTTCCGCGTAGCGCCGCATATTCATGGGATGGGAAAATTTTCGGGGGAGGTAATTGCATGGAGAAAAGCAAGTTCCCGTTCCATCCCGTCCCGCCGGAGAGACAGCAGGTTCCGCCGGTGTTTTTCCCGGGGAGGCCGATTCCGGGGATGGCGCAGGTCCCGCCCGGGTACTGCGGAGCGGCGGGCGCGAGGGCTCCGGGAGGAGGCGCGCCGCAGGCCGCCGCACAGGGAACGGGTCCCGGATGTGCGGATCAAAATCCGGGATCATCGGGAAATGCGGATCCGTCCGGCTGTGCGAAAGGAACGGCCGCCGCCGCAGCAGTCCATCAGGAAAGGAACCAGCCGTCCGGGCAGGGCAGGCAGGAAAGCGCGGAGGGATGCGCCGCGTGTACAAAAGAGGAGCCGCGCAGGAGGTACGCGGCGGAGGGAGCGTATCCGCCAGCGGCGTGTACGCAGAAAAATATCCGCTATGCACAGCTTCTGCGGATGGATTTTGCCTCGCCGCAGAGCGAACTGACAGCCACCATGCAGTATGTGTACCAGACATGGGCGGCGGAACCGCATTCTGCGGAGCTTTCCCAAATATTCTCGGGGATTGGAAAAACGGAGATGCACCATCTCCATCTGCTGGGAAAGATGATCCTGTCGCTTGGCGGTACGCCGTCGTATACATATTGGAACGGAGGGAGAAATTTTGTCTGGACGGGCGCGGCGGTGCGGTATCAGAACGATCCTGTGGAGATGCTGCGAGCGGATATTGCCGCAGAACGGAACGCCATTGCGGGATATGAGCGCCGTATTGCTGCCATTGGGGATCCCGCCGTGACGGATCTGCTCCAGCGGATTATTCTGGATGAAAAGGTACATATTCAAATTCTGGAGGATGCCCTCCAGCAGTACGGTAAAAAATCATAGCAGTAAAAAATGGATCTTTCCCGAAATGGGGAAGATCCATTTTGCTCTCTGAAGCGGATGATCACAGCTTAAAATCGTCCAGACTGTACTCGCGCAGGGGCGGCAGGCTTTTGGGCGTGCGCATCAGCGGATCGTAGGAAAATTTGCGGCAGGAGCCGTCGGGCTTGGGCTGGCGGCCCAGCCGGCAGGCGGTGTCCTCGCCGGAGACAATACAGTGGCTGCAATATTCGCAGTTTGGTTCGATATGATTTCCAAACATCTTTTTTCTCATGGTGTAACCTCCCGGAAGCTTTCCGGATGAACGGGATCGCCGCCACCGGAATACTGTTATTTTAGCATATTCCGTCCGGGGTGAAAAGGCCCTATTTGGAATTTCTTTTTCGCAGTACCGGGAATTTCTGGAGAGTCAGCAGGAACGCCATGCAGAGCAGGAACAGCGCGCAGGCGGCCGGGGCGGATCCGGAGAGACGTCCGGAAAGCGTCTGGTCGGTGGAGGAAAAGACGGATACCGTGACGGGGAACATACGCAGGAAAAGATTTGTGAGGAAAGCGGCGCAGAGGCCGTGCAGGAGGCGGAACAGGGTGAAGCGCAGACGCGAGATGCGGACGTTGGCGGCAGCGGAAAGCACCTGGAAATGGACGCACAGGCCGCCCCAGCCGATGGCGAAGGAGAGGAACAGGAGCGGCGCGCCGGCCACAACGGCATCCATACAGCCGCCCGTGACTTCCAGCAGGACAGACAGCAGGGAGGACGCGGCGGCATACGGGAACCCGGCTTTCAGCAAGAGGCGGGAAAAGGCGTCGGAAAGCCCGCTCTGGATCAGGACGGATACAAGCACGGCAAACAGGATCACGAAAGCGCACATGGAGGCCATCCCGCGGGAGGCGTCCGCGGCGGAGGCGATCAGCGCGGAGGACGGCTCCGCTTTCGCAGATTCCCGGCGGTCAGAGGGAGGTTCCCAAAGCGTAAAGCGGCAGGCGATCCCCAGCAGGAGGGACGCCAGAATTTGGGATGCAAACAGGATCAGCCCGGCGCGCAGATCGCCCAGCATCATGCCGCCCACGGTGCTGATCACGAAAGCGGGTCCGGAATTGACGCAGAAGCAGAGCATCCGCTGGGCTTCTTTTTCGCTGATGTCGTTCTGCGCGTACAGGGCGGCGATCGCGCGTGCCCCGACGGGATATCCGCCGATCAGGGACATGAAAATCGCGGCGGCGGAACAGCCGGGGAGCCGGAACAGGAACCGGGTAACCGGGGAGAGAAAGCGGCCGAGGCGGCTGGAAATCCCGGATTTTATCAGGAAAGCAGAGAACACCATAAACGGGAACAGGGACGGAATCAGCAGGTTCAGGCAGTAGCCGATGCCACGGCGCGCGCCGTCGGCGGCGGACATGGGGAACAGCAGCAGTGCGGCTGCGGCCAGCAGTGTGCATACGGAGATCAGCAGGAAGCGGACAGAATTTCCCGATAAATGTTTCATAAGTGATTCACCTCACGGTATATATATGTTCTGATCCCCCTTTTCTGAACAAGGCTAAGGCAGGCTAAGCAAGGCTAAGCCTTGACGTAGAACGCGGATCGCTCCCTCCGGTCGCTGAATTTCCAGTAACCTCAAATACTCTGTCGCGGCGGCAGGCGCACCGTAGGTTGGTTTTTTGTCTAGCTTAGGTGTGGCGCACAAAGGGGCGCGCAGAGCGCGGCCCTCCCAAGGCTCCACCGTGGTAAGCGTGGCCGTAAGGCTATAGCGTGGTTATCGCTCTGCCCAGTCAGCGCGAAATGGGGAGAGGTTACACTCCGAGGAACCCGTACATCCCACGCCCGAAACAGGCGAACCAGTTTGCCGGGCAGTTGTACGATAATTGAGGAAGTTTTACAAAGAGCAGAGTTTTTCGGTGTAGAAAGCGCACCCTTTGGCTCTCGATATGCCTGTTGTTACCACTAAGGATCCCGGCCGTGGGGTCTGGGGACGCGGCCAGAGCGCTCCCCAGCAGGGGATTTTCAAGGGGACAGTAGTCCCCTTGAATGGTCTTTTGCTTCCTTTTCTTCCAACAAGAAAAGGAAGAGCCGTGAGGTGTTAGGGGCGCGGCTTGAGCGGCCCCTTTCGCCGGGACCTGCAAGGTCCGATAGATCAAAAGCCCAAAACGGCGGGTTTTAATTCTGCGAAGCTGAAAGCTTCAAATATTCCCGCTCCGCCCGGGCTGGGCAAAAGCTTTTAACTCGGTGAAGCCGAAAGCTTCAAGCTATGTGCGCCCGCGCAGGGCAAAAACTCCCCCTCAGGAGGGGGCAGGAGGGAGGTGACAGGTGTGGGGATGAGGATGTTCGAGATCCCGCCGGAGATGACGCCGGGCTTTTCAAGGATCGAACTGAAAAGCAACCGCGAGGCTGTGGTGGAAAACTGCGGCGGCGTGCTGGAATACAGCGACGAGGCCGTCCGGGTCAAGACCGGGAAAACGGCAGTCCGATTTACGGGCAGGAATCTGAAAATCAGGAGCCTGACAGCGGACGCGCTAGTGGTGGAGGGATTTTTGACAGGAATCGAATTTTTGCAGTAAACCGCATGGTTTGCGGATTTTTGGGAATCATTGGAACAGGAGGCGGGAATATGCTTTCAGTAAAGGCGGTCCGGTGGCTGATGGGCTGGACGGAATTTTCCATTACCGCCGGGACTCCCCGCAGCGCGGAACGGTTCCTGAACCTCGCGGCACGGCAGGGCATCGGGCTTTGGGATATCCGCAGGGACGGCGACCGCTTTTCCGCGCGCGTGGGGGTGCGCAGATACCGCGATCTGTGCGCGCCCGCCAGGAAAGCGTCTGTGCGGCTCCGGGCGGGAAAACGATCGGGCTTCCCGTTCTTCCTCAAACGGTGCGGCGGAAGAAAGGGGCTGTTTGTGGGAGGCGCCCTGTTCCTTGCGATCCTGCTGGTGATGCCGCTGTTCGTGTGGAAAATCGACGTGCGGGGCAACGACAAAATTTCGGCAGGAGAGATCCGCGCGGCTGCGGCGGAATACGGACTTGTCCCGGGACTGCCCCGGCGATCGCTCGATACGTCTGATCTGGAGCAGAAGCTGATGCTGCGGTTCCCGGACATCGGCTGGATCTCGCTCAATACGGGCGGATGCGTGGTGACAATCGAGATCGACGAGAAAATCGCCAAGCCTGAGATCGTGGACGAGGAAAAATACGCCAACGTCACAGCGGCGCGGGGCGGGCAGATCATCCGGCTTGACGTCTACGAGGGCGAGGCCCAGGTGGAGGCCGGATCCGCCGTCGTACCGGGACAGCTGCTGATCAGCGGCGTTGTGGAGGATGGTTTCGGCAGAAGCACGCTGCATCATGCGCGCGGCATGGCACTGGCAAGAACGCGGCGCGCCGTGCGGATCAGCATCCCCATGCGCCAGACGGTCTCCACGCCGACAGGCGAGGTGGTGGAACGCGAAAGCGTGCAGCTGCTGGGGCTGAGCATCCCGATAAGCTTTGCGGAGGAGCCGGAGGGGGATTTCCGGAGGGAGACGGAGACACGCACGATCCAGATGCAGGGGATCGAGCTTCCTGTCACAGTGTTTACAGAGCGGTGGGTCGGAATAGAAACGGAGGAAGTTACGCTGACGGAGGAACAGGCGCAGCAAAGGGCGGAGCAGGAATTTGAGAAGTTCTGTCAGGAGCAATGGAAGGATATAAAAGTGGTTTCACATACGGGGGAGGGAAAGCTCAACGGGGATGTGTATCAGCTGGAAATTACGTGCGTTTGTGAGGAAAACATCGCCGTTGAATCAGAAATACTGTTAAATTAGGCGAAAGTTTGTGCACTATTTTCCATATAGAAGTGATGACGAAAAAAGTAAGATGTGCTATAATAGAACTAAATTTTGAAGCCAGCGATAGGTGGGTTGGGATGTTCGAGCAGAAAATCAATATTGACCGCATGGAACAGGCAGTTGCCCTGTTCGGAAGTTTTGACGAGAATATCAAGCTGATTGAAAACGAGTATCACGTCGTAGTTGTGGGACGCGGATCGGAGATTAAGGTTTCGGGCGAGCCGGAAGACGTGGCAAAGGCGGCGCGGGCGATTGAAAGCCTGCTGTCGCTGATCAACCGCGGCGAGGCGCTGAGCGAGCAGAATGTGCGTTATTGCATCTCTCTGGTCAATGAGGGGACGGAACAGAAGATCGAAACGCTGGCAGGCGACTGCATCTGCATCACATCGAAGGGGAAGCCGGTCAAGCCCAAGACATTGGGACAGAAAAATTACTGCAGCCTGATCCGGAAAAATACTATCACTATCGGCGTCGGCCCCGCCGGTACGGGAAAGACGTATCTTGCGGTAGCGATGGCGGTCACAGCGTTCCGCGCACAGGAGGTCAACCGGATTATCCTGACGCGCCCTGCCGTGGAAGCGGGCGAAAAGCTCGGCTTCCTGCCAGGCGATCTCCAGCAGAAGGTGGATCCCTACCTGCGCCCGCTGTACGACGCGTTGTTTGATATGCTCGGGGCGGAGACGTATCAGAAATATGTCGAACGCGGGAATATTGAGGTTGCGCCGCTCGCTTATATGCGCGGCCGCACGCTGGACGACAGCTTCATCATCCTCGACGAGGCGCAGAACACCTCCCCGGAACAGATGAAAATGTTCCTCACACGGCTGGGCTTCAATTCCAAAATGGTCATTACCGGCGACATCACGCAGATCGATCTGCCGGACGGGCGGAAATCCGGGCTCAAGGATGCCCTGCGCATCCTGAAAAATGTACCGGATATCGCTCAGGTACGGTTCAGCGAAAAGGATGTTGTCCGCCACAGACTGGTGCAGGAAATCATCAAGGCATATGAGAAAAGTGAAGAAGGCAGGCGATAGGAATTATGGAAAAGATCAGAGTTATCATTGAAAATAAGCAGAAGAATGTCAAAATCCCTACCGGCATGAGGATGCTGGTGCGCCGTGCTTGTACGGCGACGCTCCGCGCGGAGGAGTTCCCCTATCCGGCGGAAATCAGCGTAACCTTTGTCAACGACGAGCAGATCCACGAGCTGAACAAGCAGTACCGGAACAAGGACGTCCCCACGGACGTGCTCAGCTTCCCGATGGGCGAGAACGGCGTGTATGACGAGAACCACGATACCGGCGCGAAGATTCTGGGGGATATTGTGATCTCCATGGAGACGGCCGTGGAGCAGGCGCAGCGCTCGAACCGCACCTTTGAGCATGAGGTCTGCCATCTGACGGTCCATTCGATGCTCCATCTGCTCGGCTATGATCACGAAAACGGCGGCCTGGAGCGGGTGCGCATGTTTGAGAAGGAAGAAAAAATCATGACGGAGCTGGGCTTCCCGAGCACCAGCAGCTATCTGTTTGAGGAGGAGTAAGCTTCCTTGCGTTTTTTCAAAAGCTTCAAATATGCTTTCCGGGGAATCGTTTACTGTATCAATAATGAACGCAATATGCGAATACATACGGCGGCCGCGCTGTATGTATTCGCGTTTTCGCACTTTTTTGAAATTACGCGCACAGGATATGCGGTGCTGCTGCTGACGTTTGCACTCGTGATGGCGGCGGAGCTGTTCAATACGGTGGCGGAGGAAATCACGGATATGATAGCCGCCAGCTACCATCCGGTGGCGCGCATTATCAAAGATCTGGCGGCGGGCGGCGTGCTGGTGTGCGCGCTGTTTGCGGTCGGGGTAGGGATCTACCTGTTCTGGCAGCCGGAATCGTTTTTGCGGATCCTGCGGTTTTTTATAGACAGGCCCTGGCGGATCGCGGTGTTTCTGGCAAGCCTGATTGCCGCGGCCCTGTATGTGATACAGGGCCCGATTGGGATCCGCGATTTCTGCATGAGGAAAAAGAACGAAAATAAGGAGAAATGATATGGCAAAAAAGCTTGCGGCGGAGGAAAAAACAGCGTTTATCGCGATTGTGGGGCGTCCGAATGTAGGAAAATCCTCGCTTCTGAACAGGATGCTTGGGCAAAAGGTGGCGATTGTATCCAGCAAGCCGCAGACGACGCGCACGCGGATTATGGGCGTGCTGACGAACGGCGCGGTACAGCTGGTGTTCATCGATACGCCCGGACTTCACAAGCCGCGCACGAAGCTGGGGAATTATATGGTGAAATCCGTCGCGCAGTCGGTGTCCGGTGTGGACGCCTGTATGCTGGTGGTGGAGGCGGGATGCGATCCCTCCCCGGCGGATCTGGACCTGATCGAGAAATTCAAGGCGCTCGAACTTCCTGCGGTACTGGCGATCAACAAGATCGACTTGTTGGAGGATAAGACGGCGCTGATGGCGCAGATCACGAAATTCTCCGGGCTGTTTGATTTTGAGGCGGTTGTCCCTGTCTCGGCGCAGACGGGCGACGGGATGAGCGATCTGATCGGCGAGCTGGAAAACCTGTCGCAGCCGGGCGCGCATTTCTTTGACGATGACACGCTCACGGATCAGCCGGAGCGGGTGATCGCGGGTGAAATTGTGCGCGAAAAGCTGCTGCGCCTGCTCGACAAGGAGATTCCGCACGGACTTGCCGTGGCGGTTGAGCGGATGCGCGAACGCGACGACGGCAGCGGCATCACAGATATTTCCGCCACGATTTATTGTGAGCGCGATACGCACAAGGGCATTGTGATCGGCAAAGGCGGTTCCATGCTCAAGAAGGTGGGCGCGTATGCCCGCGAGGATATGGAACGCTTTTTTGGCTGCAAAATCAATTTACAGCTGTGGGTCAAGGTAAAAGAGGACTGGCGGAACCGGGAGAGCGTCCTGCGCACGCTGGGCTATGATAAAAATGATTTTGAATAACCGCACCATGCTTTAAATAAGAAAATAGTTTGCCGCTGCAGCAGGCAAAAGCTTGTCGAAATCCGGAAACTGTAAGCTATAAGATCTTGATTTTTCCTCTGATACTGTCCGGGAATCTGCAAATACTGAAAGAAGATCCGGAATAATGTCAGACTGCATACTGGAAATTTCATGGCGCGCTGAAAAGCGCCGGTAAGGGAGGAATCAGGATGAACGAAAAGCAGGCATGGAAATGCTTCCGGGAGACAGGCAGTGTGGAGGCATATTTGCGGTATGCGCGGCTGGTGCATATGCAGGGGGCGCAGGCAGGCGTTTCCCCGCCGGATTCGTACATGGCCGCCGGTGAGGAGGCTTCGGATGCAGATAGAGACGGAGGGACTGGTCATCCGGGAAGGAAGCGTGGGCGAAAGCGATAGGCTTGTCACCCTGCTGACAAAGGACGAGGGAGTGCTGCGCGCCTTTGCGCGCCGGGCCAAGACGGTGCGCAGCGCGCAAAATTCCGGGACACAGCTATTGTGTTATTCGGAATTCAGCATTTTTAAGGGACGAGAGAAATATAGTATCAATGAGGCGCGGCCGAAAGAGATTTTTTTCGGTCTGCGCGAGGATATCGGGCGGCTGGCGCTGGCGCAGTATTTCTGTGAGCTTTCCGGTCTTTTGGCGCCGGAGGGTTCTCCCGCAGGGGAATATCTGCGTTTGGTGCTGAACAGCCTGCATTTTCTGTCGAAGAATCTGCGTCCGGAGCCATTGCTCAAGGCGGTGACGGAGATGCGGATGCTGGCCTTTTCCGGTTACATGCCGGATCTGGTATGCTGTGCGGAATGTGCGTGTTATGAGGCGGACGTGATGTGGTTCCTGCCGGACGATGGCATCCTGCTGTGCGGGGACTGCTATCGTCCCGACGGACGCCGGGCCATCCCGCTCGGACGAGGCGTTCTGACTGGTCTGCGCCACACCATCTATGCGGAATTCAGCAAGCTGTTTGCGTTCCAGCTTCCCCCGGAAGCCCTCACCCAGCTTGCCGCCGCCTCCGAGGCTTTCCTCCTCTCCCACATAGACCGCCCCCTCCCCACCCTCAGCTTCTATCACTCCCTACTCCCGTGACGGGGGTTCCACCCCCGTTTCCCCCGGCAGGGGCTTCGCGCCCCTGTACCCCCGCTGGGGAGCAAGCTCCCCAGACCCCATTTCCGCCCGAGCGCGGAGGTTGTCGAACCGTAATGTCGAGACGGTTCCTTTTATGTGAGGGTGTTTTTTGATCGCTTGGGGGAAAAGAAAGGAAGTTCCGCGCGGGTCGCGCGGTGATTGGGGGAAATATCATGCCGCACACGGCCCGTCCCCCTTTGTCACTTCGTGACATTTCCCCCGCCCCGCGGGGGAATCTTCCCCAAACCCCCTTTAAGTGCGCAGCTTACAACGCGGGCATTTGTGTTAAATATTACCTGCCGGAAATAGTTTCGCGAATTACGTCCAGGCTTAGCCTGGTCAGCGACTGGTAGGGAGCGATCCGCGATCTGCTGACCGCAGGTCCGATAGAATAAAAAACGATGAAGATGTAAGCTTCAAAAATATCCGCTCTGCCCGGGTAGGGCGAAAAATCCCACCTCGGTGAAGCGTTAGGCTTTAAATTTTGTGTTGGCCCGGGCCAAGGTGAAAAGCCTCTAATGCCCGGACCTGCAAGGTCCGATAGAAAAATAAGGAGTTTTGCTGTTATGCAAGAGATGAAAAAACACTGGCGGGCGTTGGAACTCGATAAGGTTCTCGAAATGCTCGCCGCGGAAACCGCCTGTGACGACGCGGCGGAGCTGGCGCGGGATCTGCGTCCGGCCACGACGCTGCGCCAGACAGAACGGCTCTTACAGGAGACAGACGACGCCTATGTGCTGATGGCGAAGTTTGGATCCCCATCGTTCGGCGGATTGAAAAATATAACGAATGCCCTGCGCCGCGCGGAAGCGGGCGGGACGCTGAACCTCGTGGAATTTCTGCGGGTGGCCGGGGTGCTCAGATGCCTGCGCGCCGTGTGCGAATGGCGCAGCAAAAGCGAGGGAATGAAAACCGCGCTGGACTGGCGGTTTGAAGCCATCCAGCCGAATAAGTACTTAGAGGACCGGATCAATACGGTGGTGGCGTCGGAGGAGGAGGTCGCGGACGGGGCCTCGCAGACGCTCGCCGCGATCCGGCGCAAAATCAGAAATACATCCTCCCGCGCGAGGGAACAGCTCGATAAAATGATCCGGTCGCCGTCGTACCTCAAATATTTGCAGGATCCGATCATTACCATGCGCGGCGGACGGTTCGTCGTGCCGGTCAAAGCGGAATGCCGCGGGGATGTCCCGGGACTGGTGCACGATACCTCGGCGAGCGGCGCGACCGTGTTTATTGAACCGATGGCAGTCGTGGAGGCCAATAACGAGATCCGGGTGCTGCTGTCGCAGGAGCAGGCGGAGATCGAAAGGATCCTCACGGAGCTTTCGGCGGAAACCGGCAGCTTCGCCGACGGGATTATCACAAGCTATGGGGCGGCGGTCGAGCTTTCGCTGATCTTTGCAAAAGCGAACCTAGCCTATAAAATGAAAGCGGTCAAGCCGCTGATCAACGAGGACGGGAAGATTGAGCTGCGCCGCGCGCGCCACCCGCTGATCGATAAAAATAAGGTCGTGCCCACGGACATCGAGCTGGGCGTGCATTTCGATACGCTCGTCATCACCGGCCCGAATACCGGCGGCAAAACGGTCAGCCTGAAAACGCTCGGCCTGCTGACGCTGATGGCGATGTGCGGTCTGATGATCCCCGCCGCCGACGGGAGCCGGATCTCGATCTTTGAACAGGTCCTCGCCGATATCGGAGACGAGCAGAGCATCGAGCAGTCGCTGTCCACGTTCTCGGCGCACATGACGAATATTATTAAGATTCTGGACGAAGCCAACGAAAAGAGCCTTGTGCTGATCGACGAACTGGGCGCGGGAACCGATCCCGTAGAGGGCGCGGCGCTGGCCGTGGCGATTCTGGAAGCCCTCCGGCAAAAGGGCGCGCGCATCGCGTCGACGACGCATTATGCCGAATTGAAAGCGTATGCGCTCCAGACGGCGGGCGTGGAGAACGGCAGCTGCGAATTCGACGTAGCTACCCTGCGGCCCACTTACCGATTGCTGATCGGCGTGCCGGGAAGATCCAACGCGTTCGCTATTTCGACCCGTCTCGGGATGAGCGATGAAATCGTGAACCGGGCGCGGGAGCTTGTTTCGAGCGAGAATACGCGCTTTGAGGACGTGGTGCAGAGCCTTGAGACGAGCCGCCAGGGCTTGGAGACTGCCCGCGAGCAGGCCGAACAGCAGAAGCTGGAAGCGGACCGCATCCAGAAAGAGGCCGAGGAGATCCGCAGACGTGCCGAAGCCGACGCCGAAAAGGAGATCGCAAAGGCAAGGGAGCAGGCGTCGCAGCTTGTGGCGCGCACGCGCGCGCAGATCGACGGTCTGCTTAACGAGATGGAGGAACTGCGCCGCCAGAAGAATAAGGTCCTGTCGGCGGAGCAGAAAGCGCGCCTGAAATCTGGGATGCGCTCGCTGGAAAATACGGCGGATCCGATCCACCGGAGAAAGGACGCTCCCTACGAATTGCCGCGTCCGCTGAAAATGGGCGATCTGGTGCTGATTTTCGATATCGATAAGGAAGGCACCGTCGTGGATGTGGGCGACAATAAGGCGCTCATTCAGGCGGGGATTATTAAGACCTGGGTGCCGTTTACGAATCTGCGCCTGCTCGACGCGAAGAAACAGCAGCCGCAGCAGCCCAAGGGACGCAAGGTGACGCGTACCGGAAACAGCGGCCGCGGCGCGTCGATGGAGCTGGATCTGCGCGGACAGGATTCCATTGAGGCGATCATGAATGTGGATAATTTTCTGGATCAGGCGCAGCTTTCTGGCCTGCATACCGTATCGATCATCCACGGCAAGGGGACCGGCGTACTGCGTAAAGCAGTGCAGGACCACCTGCGGCGTCATCCGGCGGTGAAATCGTTCCGTCTCGGGACGTATGGCGAGGGCGAATCCGGCGTCACTATCGCGGAGCTGAAATAATGCCTTCGGCGGGCAAAACATAAAAGTTTTGCTCAAGCTTTTTCAAAAGCTTGCGAAGGGGTGTGGGGGCGAGGAGCCCCCACAGGCAAAAGCGCCGCAAAGCGGCGCCCCAGAAAAGCCAGCAGACAGGGGCGCAGCCCCGAATCTGCGGACTGGAAAGCACCGAGGGAAAAACTCCCCCCTTACCTCAAACAGCCCTCCGGCGGCGCAGCAGAAGAAAGCTTTTTCGACGGTCTGAGGCGTGTGGGATGCGTCTGTTTGTGGGAAACTTTTTTCGGAAGTTGAAAGCGACGGGGATTCCCGCCGCTTTTTTCCTAATTTTTTAAAATCATCATAAAGGAGGCTTTTATGGAGAGACAGGCAAGCGGCAGGCGGAGCGCCATAGCGGCGGTTGTGCTGGGAATTTTGCTGGCAATATCGGTGGCCGTAATCGGAGCGGGGGTAATGATTTTGAAAGACAGCTATGCAGGACAATTTTATGCGGAGCCGGACGCGCTCCCGCTTCTCCGGACGGCGGCCAAGGCGGCTGTCACCGGAGAAGAAGCGCGCATCCCGGTGAGTGAGGTCAACTCGTTTGTAGCGTCTATGGTGGAACAGAGGAAAGCCAGGGAGGGCGGCAGCTCGCTCGAACAGGTGTACCTGCAAATACGTGAGGACCAGAAAATCGCGGTGTATACGCCCGTGATGGCGGACGGGATGCGGATCGCCGTGACGTCGGTATGCTCGCTTTCCTACGACAGCCAGCAGAGGGGGATCCGCGTCGATGTGGAGGAAATCCGCTTCGGACGGATGAAGCTGCCGGTTGGGATGGCCCTGCCCATGCTGGAAGAAAAACTCCCGGATGGTGCCGTTGTCACGGGAGGGAGTATCTTTTTCCCGATCGATCTGTTTGAGCTTTCCATCCCGGAAACGGAGATCCGTCTGACGGTGGAGGATCTCAGAATAGAGAACGGTGTCCTTGTACTGCAGACAAACAGCTTGGCGCAGGATGCCAAAAATTACCTGTCTGATCTGCTGAACCAGGGCTTGTCGGACATCTCGGACTTTCTGGACAGTCTCTGGCAGTGACGCAGGCTGAGACGGGGCCGAAAAATCTGCGCATGCCCTTGCCGCGCGGCTGAACGTTTCCTGCTCATAGGCCCACCAAATGGGATCGTGCGGAGCCCCCTGCCGCACGGCTGAACGGCATCGGATTCAGGCCGAAAATCCTGTGGCACAGGAGCGGTGCCTAGCCGTGGGGGAGGACGGTTCGTTCGGAGAAATCCCGGCGCAAAGCGTGTTCATAAATTTGTGTAAAGGTATTGACTTTACGGGAAAAGGGGAGTATAATAGCAGCTTGTAAAGGAATAGGCTTTACAGCAGGAGCGGAGAGTATGGCAAAGAATCTTCACATTTCATATCTGCTGGACTTTTACAGCGGGCTTCTTACCGAGAAACAGCGCGAGGTCATGAACTATTATTACAACGACGATCTTTCGCTGGGAGAAATCGCCGCCAACGAGGGGATCACCCGCCAGGGGGTGCGCGATTCCATCAAGCGCGCTGAAACGCAGCTCCTTGAGCTGGAAAGCCAGCTTGGACTGGTGCGCAGGTTCCGCGAAATCCACAGCGGTTTGGAGCAGATCTGCGACGCGGCTGTGCGGATTCAGGAATACAACAACCAGTACATCTATTCCAACGAAATCCAGAAGGATGTCAATACGATACTCCAAACGGCGCAGCAGCTGTTTGACGAGGAAGAACAGTGATAGATATTCACTCAAGAAAGGAGCGGTTTCGTGGCGTTTGAAGGACTTGCGGAAAAGCTCAGCGCAGCATTTAAAAGCCTGAAAGCAAAGGGCAAGCTGAGCGAGGCCGACGTAAAATCCGCGATGCGCGAGGTCCGTCTCGCGCTGCTGGAGGCCGACGTCAACTACAAAGTAGCGAAGGATTTTACCGCAAAGGTGACGGAGCGCGCGATTGGCTCCGAGGTCATGGAAAGCCTCACTCCGGCGCAGATGGTGATCAAAATCGTCGATGAGGAGCTCACCGAGCTGATGGGCGGCTCTCAGGCGAGGATTGCCACGCCGCCGAAGCCCCCGGCCATTGTGATGCTCTGCGGCTTACAGGGTACCGGTAAAACGACCCACGCCGGCAAGCTTGCCAAGCTTCTGAAAAGCCAGGGCCACCGGCCGATGCTGGTGGCGGCCGACATTTACCGTCCGGCGGCTATCAAGCAGCTTCAGGTGGTCGGTTCCGGGGCGGGCGTGCCTGTGTTCGAGATGGGCACTGAAAAGCCCGTGAAGATCTGCGAAGCCGCCATCCGGCGTGCCCGCGATTACGGCAACGACATCGTCATTATCGATACGGCGGGCCGCTTGCAGATCGATGAGGCGCTGATGGACGAGCTCAGGGAGATCAAGGGGGCAATCGAGCCGCATGAGATCCTGCTGGTGGTCGATGCCATGACCGGCCAGGAGGCCGTGAATGTGGCGAAAACTTTCGACGATCTGCTCGACATTACGGGAGTAATTCTCACCAAAATGGACGGCGATACCCGCGGCGGCGCGGCGCTTTCCGTGCGCGCTGTGACAGGCAAGCCGATCAAGTTCGTCGGTACCGGCGAGAAGCTGGACGATCTCGAGGCGTTCCACCCTGACCGCATGGCGTCCCGCATTTTGGGAATGGGCGACGTGCTCTCCCTGATTGAGGACGCGCAGAACACTATGGATCAGAAAGCCGCCGAAAAAGCGGCGCGCAAGATGCTCCAAAACAAGCTGGATCTCAACGATCTGCTCGAGCAGTTCCAGCAGGTGAAGAAAATGGGCCCGCTGAAGAACGTCCTTTCCAAGCTGCCGGGCATGGAGAAGCAGCTCAAGGACGTCGACATCGACGACCGCCAGATGGACCGCATGATGGCGATCATCCTCTCTATGACAAAGGAGGAGCGCGAAAAGCCGTCCATCATCAATCCGTCCAGAAAGCGGCGCATCGCCGCCGGCAGCGGGATGCAGGTGGAGGACGTGAACCGTCTCCTGAAGCAGTTTGAACAGACCCAGAAGCTGATGAAGCAGTTCAAGGGGATGGGCAAGGGCAGGAAGCGCAAATTCATGCCGCCGATGATGCCGATGTAAAAAACATCTGCATTTCTACAAATTGTAAAACTTTTTGACAGGCTTCAGCCAAGTTTCTTTGGATGAACATAAATTTTTTAAGATAAGTTTTTTGGAGGTATTTTATCATGGCAGTAAAGATCAGACTGCGCAGAATGGGCGCAAAGAAGTCCCCGTTTTATCGTATCGTGGTAGCGGATTCCCGTTTCCCGCGCGACGGCCGTTTCATCGAGGAGATCGGCTACTACAACCCGCTCCAGGAGCCGTCCGTAGTAAAGGTTGACGTAGAGAAGGCTCAGAAGTGGATTTCCAACGGCGCACAGCCGACCGATACCGTAAAGGCTCTCTTTAAGAAGCACGGCGTACTGTAAGAAGTGGAGGGATTTGCGATGAAAGAACTGCTTTCGGCGATTGCGCAGGGCTTAGTGGAGGATCCGGATTCCGTCCGTGTGGAAGAGGATGCTCCTCTGGAGGACGGCACAGTGGTGTATCATCTTCACGTGGCGGAAAACGATATGGGCCGTGTGATCGGCAAGCAGGGCCGAATCGCAAAGGCAATCCGCGTTGTGATGCGCGCCGCCGCAACCCGCAGCAATGCCAAGGTGGCAGTGGAGATCGACTAAAAGGGTAAAAGGTAAAGTTTTCGTCCACCTTTTACAAAAGGGCAGGCTGAGCCTGCACGCAGATCGCGAAGATTGGTACAGCGGTGAATTTTACACTGCGCCCGCGATGGGGCGGGATACGGGAAGATCCTCCATGTGTGCGGCGGGACCCCGTGAAAAAGGAACGCGAAGCGTTCCCCTGACAAGATGAGCAAACAGAGAGGGGGAACCATCCGGTGGATGGTTCCCTCGAACGCTTTTGCGGGCCCCAGAGGCAGAGCGTGTGCGGTATTATCACAGCCGGGGATGCTACCTGTCCGCACAAGCCCCTCATTGTCATAAAATGAAACAGAACGCCGCGGCAGCAATCTGGAATCAGGAGGGAATGTGTGATGCTGAAACAATATCTGGAGGCCGGGAAAATCGTGGGGACACACGGCGTCCGCGGGGAGCTGCGGATCGAACCGTGGTGCGATTCACCGCAGTTCCTGGCGAAGCTGAAAACGCTTTACTGGGACGCGCAGGGCCAAAAGCCCGTGCGTGTGATCTCATCAAGGCCGCATAAAAACCTCCTGCTTGCCGTGCTGGAGGGCTGTTCCTCGGCGACGGAGGGGGATCTCCTGCGCGGGAAGATCCTGTATCTGGACAGGGCGGACGTGAAGCTCCCGGCGGATCGGTATTTTATACAGGATATCGTGGGGCTTTCGGTAGAGGACGCCGACAGCGGCAGGGTTTACGGCACGGTGACGGACGTGCTGCGTACTGGCGCGAACGACGTCTATCAGGTGACAGACAATGACGGAAAGGAATATTTGCTTCCTGTAATACCGGATGTTGTCGTAAAAACGGAGATCGGGGAAGGAAAGCTCCTGATCCGTCCAATCAGGGGGATTTTTGAGGATGCGGATTGATATTCTGACGCTTTTCCCCGAAATGTGCGAAACGGTGATGGCGGAAAGCATTATCGGCCGGGCGCGAAGGAAAGGCGCTTTACAGGTGTGCTGCCACCAGATCCGCGATTTTGCGTGCAACAAGCACAATCGGGTGGACGATACGCTGTTCGGCGGCGGCATGGGAATGCTGCTCATGGCAGAGCCGATCGCGAAATGTATCGACAGCCTCACAGAGCATCTGGGCCGCAAGCCGCATCTGATCTACCTGTCGCCGCAGGGGCAGGTGCTCACGCAGGCAAAGGTGCGGGAGCTGTCGCAGTATGAAAACCTGGCGCTGCTGTGCGGGCACTATGAGGGTGTGGACGAGAGGTTGATCGAAGCGTATGTGGACGAGCAGGTCAGCATCGGGGACTATGTGCTCACCGGCGGGGAGCTGCCGGCGCTGGTGGTGGCTGATTCCGTGGCGAGGATGCTCGACGGCGTGCTTTCGGACGACGTCTGCTTTGAGGAAGAAAGCCATTATAACGGCCTGCTGGAATACCCGCAGTACACGCGCCCGGCGGTATGGCGGGGCCGCGAAGTCCCTCCCGTGCTTCTGACGGGCCATCATGCCAATATCGAAAAATGGCGGCGGGAGCAGTCGCTTTTGCGCACTTTCCACAGCCGCCCGGATCTTCTGGAAACGGCTCCTTTGACAAAAAAGGACAGGCAGTTTTTGGAAGAACATACAAGTTTTTATGAATGAGGATGGATAAAACGGCCCTTTCGGAAAAACTTGCATAAAATAGGGCTGAAAATCCGATTCTAATGGAAGAAGCACCAAAAGTTTTCCACAATTAGGTGAAAGTGCACAAACAGCGTTGGAGCGTATTGGCGGCGGATCGTTCATCAATCCAAATTTTGCAGAATTTGTTGACGCGTTGGCGAATTGTGATATAATAGTTTTAACAGTCAATCATTTTGTCCCTTTGCCGGAAAGTGGAAAGTCCATGTTAGCGACGTAATGTAATTTTTTAATTTGATTTAGGAGTGGATTAGAAATGTGTGCAAAAGAAGTTATGGTCCAGAATCAGGTTGGCCTTCACGCCCGTCCTGCAACTTTCTTCATCCAGAAGGCAAACGAGTTCAAGTCTTCCATCTGGGTTGAGAAGGAAGAGCGCCGCGTCAATGCAAAGAGCCTGCTGGGGGTTCTGTCTCTGGGTATTGTAGGCGGCACGACCATCAAGATCATTGCGGATGGCGCCGATGAGCAGGAAGCTGTTGATAATCTGATTGAACTGGTGAAATCCGGCTTCGCGGAGTAATCAGGTTTTCACAGGAATAACATGGGTTGTGTTGGGCAGCGTTCTAGGGGGACGCTGCCTTTTTCGTTCATGGAAGGAGGTCCGCGATTGGACGTATCGGAGACGAACGAGGAGAGGATCCGGCGGCTGCGCGAAAAAGCGATGCGGCTCCCGCTGCATCCGGGCGTGTATATTATGCGCGACAAATCGGGAAAGATTATTTATATCGGTAAGGCGAAGGCGCTGAAAAACCGGGTCAGCCAGTATTTTGGCTCGGAGAAGAACCACCCGGAAAAGGTGCGCCGCATGGTGGCGAACGTGCAGGATTTTGAGTACATCCTCACGGACAGCGAGTTTGAGGCACTTGTGCTGGAGTGCAGCCTGATCAAGCAGCATTCGCCGAAATATAATATTCTGCTGAAGGACGACAAGGGGTACCACTATATTAAGGTGACGGGCGGCGCGTGGCCGAAAATCTTGGCGGCCAAGCAGATCGAGGAGGACGGCGCGCAGTATATCGGGCCATACATCAGCTCGTGGGCGGTGAAGCAGGCGATCGATGAGGCGCAGAAAATTTTCCGTCTGCCCACGTGTTCCCGGCGGTTCCCGCAGGACATCGGCAAGGGACGGCCCTGTTTGAATTATTTTATCAAGCAGTGCTGCGCGCCGTGCCGCGGCGGGATAAAGGAGAAGGAGTACCAGGAGACGGTGGGGGAGGCGCTGGACTTCCTGCGCGGCGGGAGCAGCGGCTCCATCCAGATGCTGACGGAAAAGATGGAGGAGGCAGCCGAGGCGCTGGAATTTGAGCGTGCCGCGCGGCTGCGCGATAAGATTACGGCGATCCGGCAGATCGGGGAGCGTCAAAAGGTGGTGGCGGTAAAATTCCCGGAGCAGGACGTGATCGCGCTGGCGCAGGGACCGGGCAAATCGTGCTTTGAGGTATTCCGGTTCCAGAACGGGCGATTATGCGACCGCGAAACTTTCCTGATGGGAGAAACCGGGGACGCGGACAACGAGCGCATGGAATTTGTGGAGCAGTATTATTCGATGCGCGATCGGATCCCGCCGCGCGTTTGTCTGGACGGCGCAGCTTCTGATATGGAACTGCTGGGCGAATGGCTCAGCCGGAAAGCGGGCCGCAAGGTGACGGTGAGCGTGCCGCAAAAGGGAGAGCAGGCGAAGATTGCGCAGATGTGCCGTTCCAACGCGGCGGAGCAGCTGGCGCAGAACACGGGGCGCACCGGGAAAGAGGCTTCCGCGCTTGACGAGCTGGCACGGCTGCTGGGATTAAAGAAGCCGCCGGAATATATAGAGTCGTACGATATTTCCAATCTGGCGGGCGGAGAAAATGTCGCCGGGATGGTGGTATTTGAAAATGGGAGGCCGCTGAAATCGGCGTACCGGAAATTCAAGATCCGCACAGTAGCCGGGCAGGATGATTACGGGTCGATGCGTGAGGTCATCAGCCGCCGGCTGGATGAATATTTTAAGGCGGAAAATCACGAGGAAGGCTTTGGACGTCTCCCGGATCTGATCCTGCTTGACGGCGGCAAGGGCCATGTCGCGGCGATTCAGCCGATCATTGATGCGTCCGGGCTGGAGATCCCGTTGTTCGGCATGGTAAAGGACGACAAGCACCGCACCCGGGCGATCGCGCTCGACGGCGGAGAAATCGCGATCAATTCGAATCGCAGCGCGTTCACGCTTGTCTCCACCATTCAGGAGGAGGTACACCGCTACGCGATCGGATACCACCGGCAGCTCCGCAAAAAGACAGCGATTTCCACAACGCTTACGTCTATCGAGGGGATCGGCCAGACGCGCGCGCGGTCGCTCCTGAAGCATTTCCGGACGATAGCGGCCATCCGCGACGCCGATCTTCAGGAACTCGAGAACGCCCCTGGCATGACCAAGCCCGCCGCTCAAAAGGTCTACGACCACTTCCACCCCTCTTCCGGGGGTTCCACCCCCTGGACCCCCGCTGGGGGGCAAGCCCCCCAGACCCCAACGCCGCCTAAGCCCGGAGATTGCTGAACCGTAGTGTCGAGACGGTTCCTCTTTTGTAGGGGTGTTTTTTTGATCGCTTGGGGGGAGTTACAGGAAGTTCCGCGCGGGTCGCGCGGTTGATTGAGGGGCGTTGCCGCACGCGGCCCGTCCCCCTTTGTCACTTCGTGACATTTCCCCCGCGCTGCGAGGGAATCTTCCCTCAAACTCCCCTGACGGTGCTAAATCGAAGCCCGGGGGATGGGACGCCGCCGCCCGCACCTACCGCGACAGAGTACCCGCTCCTATTGGCATTTCAGCGGAGGTACGACGCGCGACGCGAATTACGTCCAGGCTTAGCCTGGTCAGCGACCGGTAGGGAGCGCTCCGCGATCTGCTGACCGCAGGTCCGCGTGTGCATCCACTGTCAGAGAGGTAAGTCGAAGCAGAGTAAAATCCCCAAGCACAGCCGGAATCAGAGCAGATTATCCTGCCATCCGTGGAAGGTAACAGGGTGGCGGCTGATCGCCTGAAATGACCTCGCCGGGGGAGCGGCCTGCTCCGCGGATGTGCGCGCCGCAGGCGCGCACAAAAGGCCGCGCAGAGCGCGGCCTTCAACGCTGGAATCTGCGAGGTTCCAATCAGTATCATAGAGAAGATAAGGAATTTAAAAGGATGATAAAAGTATTATTTTGCTGTCATGGAAATATTTGCCGGAGTACCATGAGCCAGTTTGTGTTTCAGGACATGGTAAATAAATTGGGCATAGCGGATCAGTTCCTGATTGATTCCCGCGCGACCAGTACGGAGGAAATTGGGAATCCTCCGCATAGAGGAACGATAAGAAAGATGCGGGAGGAAGGAATCCCGGTTCTGCCGCACAGAGCAACGCAGATTATGTGGAGCGACTATCATGAATTTGATTATATCATCGGCATGGATACCTGGAATATGAGAAACCTGACCCGGATGCTCAAGGGGGATCCGGAAAAGAAGCTGTACAAATTCCTGACCTTTGCCGGCTCCGACAGGGATATCGCAGATCCGTGGTATACGGGGGATTTCGATGCCACTTACCGGGACGTAACGGAGGGCTGTGAGGGTCTTTTAAAATATCTGAAAGAAAACGGGAAAATCCAGAGCCCGAAAGCCTGAATAAGGCTCCCAAAACTGTCAATAAGCCTGCCGCCGCGACAGAGTTCCCGTTCCCATTGGCGTTTCAGCGACCGGAGGGAGCGCTCCGCGGTTTATGTCCAGGTTTAACCTGGCGCGGTTTACAGCGAGGTTATTGCGCGACAGAGTGTTTTTTCTTATGATAATTTCCGCGGAGGTAACGACGCGCGGCGCGATCTGCTCACCGCAGGTGTTGACAGGAGGGGAAGAACATGGGATAATAGGTGATAACAACTTGATGCGGTATATTCCCGCGAAAGGCGGTTTCCAAAATGAGAGTGATAACCGGAAGCGCCCGGGGCAAACGGCTCGCCGTGCTGGAAGGCGAGGCGGTCCGCCCGACAACGGATCGGGTAAAAGAGGCGCTTTTCAATATTATACAATTTCAGATTGAGGGCAGACGAGTGCTCGATCTGTTTGCAGGTTCCGGCCAGCTTGGAATTGAAGCACTCAGCCGGGGCGCGTCGGAGGCGGTGTTCGTGGACTGCGCAAAGGAATCCATCGCCGTCATCACGAAGAATGTGGAGAACTGCGGCCTGGCAGGACAGGCCAGGATCGTCCAGACTGACTATGCGTCGTATCTGGCCCGCCGTGACGGGACGTTCGATCTGGTGTTCCTGGATCCGCCTTACCGTACCGGACTGCTGGAAAAGGCTCTGCCGCTCGTGGCCGCCAGGATGAACGGCGGCGGCACGATCGTCTGCGAGCATCCAGTCGATGAAGAACTGCCGGAGATCGCCGGGGACTTTGAAAAGCAGAGATCCTACCGCTACGGAAAGATTTATTTGACGGTATACCACCGTAAGGATGTGACGCAGGAATGAGAATTGCAATCTGCCCGGGAAGCTTTGACCCGGTAACTTTGGGGCACCTCGATATTATTAACCGCGCCCGCAAGCTGTTCGACCATGTGATTGTTGCGGTCCTGATCAATCCCGCCAAGCATACAAGCTTTACGGTGGAGGAAAGAATCGGGCTTCTGCGCCGCGTCACAGAGGGGATGGAAGAGGTAGAGGTCGTGGGGTTCGAGGGCCTGCTTGCCGATTATGCCAGAATCCGCGGGGCGGCGGCGATCGTAAAGGGCCTGCGCGCCGTTTCCGACTTTGAATATGAATTCCAGATGGCCCTTATCAATGAACGGCTCAATCCGGATGTGGAAACGATCTTTTTGACGACCCGGTCGGAGAATATGTTCCTCAGTTCGAGTATCGTCAAACAGATCGCCAGCTTCGGAGGCGATATTTCCAGCCTTGTGCCGGAATGTATTTTGAATGATATCAAGGACAGATTATGTACGGGGGGACAGCAGGGATGACAACAGAAGAATTATTGGATGAATTGTACGATATGGTGGACAAGGCGTGGAACCTTCCGCTCAGCGGCGGCCGTGCTGTTCTGGACGGCGAGGAGGTCAAGCAGATCCTCGACGAAATCCGCGACAGCCTGCCGCAGGAGCTTCGTCAGGCCAAAGCGATCGCCGCCGACCGCGCCCAGATTATCAGTGATGCCAAACGGGAAGCGGAATCCATTGTCCGTGTGGCGGAGGAGCGCGCCCGCAATATGGTGAATCAGGATGAGATTGTGCGCCAGGCCAAGGCCAAGGCGAACGACCTGATTTCCCAGGCGCAGACCAAGTGCCGCGAAATGCGCCGCGCCTCCAATGAATATGTGGACGATTTGATGCGCCGCGCTGACGAGGGCCTCACTGAGAACCTCGCGGAGCTTCGCAAAACACGCCAGAATATCAAGGCGTCCCAGCGGACACAAAGCTGAAAAAAATAGGAATTTTGGCAGGAAGTTTTTTCCTGCCTTTTCTTTGTTTCGTGAAATTTTGCAGAAAAACTGCGCTATGATGGGATCCGCGGGCCTTTTTCGGGCAGGGGCGCGCCATGGTGAAATTTTTCCTTGCGCGAATTTTTGCTATTGCTTTTTTGTCGTTAGTGGGTTATACTTTAAAAGTAAAGGAATTGTTACCATTTTTTCTGCCTGCGGCAGCCGGTTTTCTGTTTCTGAAGGGGTGCGGGAACGGCTTCGCGGCAGGAATCCGGGGGATCCTGTGTTCCCGTGCCTGTGGACGGGAAAAGGGGATCCCGGCTCATGATTAACCGCGCGGGGAGTTAAAGCCATGGAATTCGAGCATAAGCCGGTTCTGTTTGAAGAGACGATCGAGGCGCTGAATATCAGGCCGGACGGCATCTATATCGACGGGACAGCAGGCGGAGGCGGCCATTCCCGGGCGATTGCCGAGCGGCTTACGACAGGGAGGCTCCTGTCGATCGATCAGGATCCTGATGCGATCCGGGCAGCCGGGGAGCGTCTGGCGGGGTTTTCCTGTGCGCAGGTATGCCGTGGGAATTTTTCACAGATGCGCACGGTTGCCGCTGAACAGGGGATCCGGGAGGCTGACGGGGTGCTGCTGGATATCGGCGTTTCGTCGCACCAGCTGGATACGCCGGAACGGGGCTTTTCGTATCACTACGACGCGCCGCTCGATATGCGCATGAGCCAAACAGGGACAAGCGCCAAGGAGCTTGTCAATACGCTCAGCTGGCAGGAGTTGGCCGCGATTATCAGCAAATACGGCGAGGATAAGAACGCGGTCCGCATTGCAAAGGGAATTGTGCAGGCCCGGCAGGAAAAGCCGGTGGAAACGACGCTGGAGCTGGCGGAAATCGTCAAGAAATCCGTGCCGGCGGCGGTGCGCCGCGAGCAGGGGCACCCGGCCCGGCGCACCTTTCAGGCGCTGCGCATCGAGGTCAACCACGAGCTGGACGTGCTCTCTCAGGGGTTGGATGAAGCGTTTGAGCTGCTCCGGCCGGGAGGACGGCTGGCGGTGATTACCTTTCATTCCCTGGAGGATCGCATGGTCAAGCAGAGGATGGCCTCCTGGTGTCAGGGGTGCATCTGTCCGCCGGATTTCCCGGTGTGCGTATGCGGACGAAAGCCCAGAGCCGAGCTGATTTATAAGAAGGGACTTGCTCCATCGCCGCAGGAGCTGGAGCGCAATCCAAGAGCGCGCAGTGCCAGGCTGCGTGTCTGCCGGAAAATAGAGGGGCTTCCTGAACAGGAATAGCCTGCATGGATTTTCCGTAGGGGTGTAGATCAGAGAATAGAGGAGGGAAATCCCGTTGGAAAAGGATCGCAGCGAAGCATACGATTTAAGCCTGTTTGAACCAAAGCGGCAGGAGCTGCCGGCATCAGGCCAAAAGAATAATGTCATTAAACTGACTCAGGAGCAGCTGGATAAGAGCCGGCGGGTGAAGATCCAGCCTCTGCACGCGCTTGCGACGTTCCTCTCCATGGCTGTGGTTGTGGGGATCGTCGGTTCTGTGGTATACGGACAAGCCCAGCTCAACGAGCTGACGGATCAGATCAACACGGCCCAGGCGGAGCTTTCCGAGGCGCAGAGTACATATACACAGCTGAAAATGAAATCAGATTCACGGTTATCCCTTGACACAGTGGAGGAGTATGCCAAAGATACGCTCGGGATGCGGAGAATTTCGCAGGAGCAGGTGGTGTGCATCAGTCTTTCCAGCGGTGATAAGGGAGAGGTGCTTCAGGAGGACGGCAGCGTACTTGGATCGCTGTGGAACTGGATCCAGAATTTGCTGTCATAATCGGAGGATCGGAACAATACTTATGAAATAGGATCGGCGGAGAGGGACGGCGCTGCGGAAAGCGCGCCGCTCTCCGGCGTGGTTTTGCGGAGAGTTGAGAGAAAATCTTAACTCTCATTTTTATAAGGCGATGCTGTATGGTTCTGTACGGCGGGCTGCGCGGGAAAATTCCGGTGCGGGCTTTTGTGCAGATAGTGCGGCGCCGCTGTGATTCCCAGCATTACCGTCCGGCGGCGGGGCGGGCCGGAACAGGAGGTTTTTTATGGCGCAGGGTGCAACGACGCGGATCTGGCGCAGGACGCTGTTCGTGTTGATTTTATTGATTGTAGGGGGCTTCGGCCTGGTGACGCACAGCATATTCCATCTTCAGATCGTGCAGGGCGAGGAGCTCCAGCAGCGGGCCGTGGATCAGCAGATGAGAGATGTGTCTCTCAGTGCGCAGCGCGGTACGATTTATGACCGCAATATGACGGTGCTGGCGATGAGCTCCTCGGTGTGGGACGTCGTGCTGGAACCGGCCTATATCGAGGAGGAGCAGCTCGATCTGATTGTGGACGGCCTGGCCGGGATCCTCGGCATGGAGCGCGAGGAGGTCATGGAGCACGCCACCAAAAACAACGCTTATGAGATTCTGGCGCGCAAGGTGGAAAACGATGTCAAGGAGCAGATCCTGCAATTCAAGCAGGATAACGATATTGGCAGCGGGATCCGTCTGGTGGAAAACTACAAGCGGTATTATCCCTATGGAACCTCTGCCTCGACGGTGCTGGGCTTCACCGGGACGGACAACACCGGCCTTGCGGGGATTGAAGCGCAGTACGACAAGGAGCTCAGCGGCGTGGCGGGGCGTCTGGTGACGGCGAAAAACGCGGTTGGTACGGATATGCCCCTGCAATATGAGCAGAAGGTGGACGCGCAGAACGGCCACAGCCTTGTGCTGACCATCGATCGCGTGGTGCAGCATTTTCTTGAAAAGAACCTTGAAGAAGGCATCATCAATAACAAGGTACAGAACCGCGCGACGGGCATCGTGATGGACGTCAATACAGGGGAAATCATCGCGATGGCCGTCAAGGGGGATTACGATCCGAATAATCCGCTGGAAATTGCGGATCCTGTGGAACGCGCGCGGATCGAGAGTCTCCCGGAGGAGGAGCAGGGAGCGGTGCGCGAGGCGGCGCAGCTGGCCCAATGGCGGAATAAGGCGGTCAGCGATACATATTATCCCGGTTCCGTATTCAAGATGTGCACCGGATCTATGGGGCTGGAGGAAAACCTCATCAACGAAAACACCACGTTCACCTGCAACGGTGCTGTTGGGGTGAGCGGCACGACGATCCACTGCTGGAGGAGAGGCGGCCACGGGACAGAGACCTTTGCGCAGGGGGTGTGCAATTCCTGCAACCCGTTCTTTATCCATATTGGCCAGCTGCTGGGACCGGACAAATTCTTCAAATACTTTGAGAGCTTCGGCTTTACGGAGCGCACAGGGATCGATCTCCCCGGCGAATCCAGAAGCATTTACTATACGGCTGAACAGCTCAACCCGGTTGAGCTCGCGACAGAATCCTTCGGGCAGAACTTCAGTATCACGCCGATCCAGATGATCACCGCGTGCGCGGCGGTCGCAAACGGCGGATATCTGGTGCAGCCGCATGTTGTCAAGCAGATCCTCGACGATCAGGGGAATATCGTGGAAACCATCGAGCCCAAAATCAAGCGCCAGGTGATCTCCACCGAGACCTCCGAGCGGATGTGCGCTATCCTCCAGCAGAACGCCACCACCGGCACCGCGAAAAACGGATATCTGCCGGGGTACCGCGTAGCCGGAAAGACGGGTACGTCTGAAAAGATCCAGACGTATCTGGAGACGGGAACCATGCAGTATATCGCCTCCTACTGCGGCTTCGCTCCGGCGGATAATCCTCAGTATGCGATGCTGCTCTTTTTTGACGAGCCCAAGGGGGACAGTTATTACGGCAGTTCTGTTGCCGGTCCTGTATGGGCCAAGACGATGCGCGAGATCCTTCCGTATCTGGGGGTTGAGCAGAAATATACCGAAAGCGAACTGGAGAAGCTGGACATTCAGGCTCCCGACGTGACAGGCATGACGCTTTCTGAGGCGCAGAGCACGATTGAGGGGAAGGAGCTTTCGTACAGGGTGTACGGAGACGGCGACACGGTCATTTCTCAGATCCCGGCATACGGCGAAACTATCCCGCAGAACGGCACAATGGCCCTCTATACGGATTCTGCCAGCGAGGACAGGACTGTGACGGTCCCGGATCTGACAGGCATGACGCTGTCGCAGGCAAACAGTACGGCGGTCAATGCGGGGCTGAATATCTCCATCACGGGCGCGGCGCTGACGGGGTCCAATGCGCTGTCGCAGTCGCAGAGCATAGAGCCAGGGACGTCTGTCTCTCCGGGGACGGTCATCACCGTCACGTTCGTGGAATACGATCAGGTACAATAACCACCAGGCTAAGCAAGGCTAAGCCTTGACGTAGACCGCGGATCGCTCCCTGCGGTCGCTGAGTTTCCAGTAACCTAAAATACTCTGTCGCGGTGGAAAGCTGGTTGGGAATATGGTATAATAGCAGCGCGGCCCTCCCAGGGATCCACCGTGGTAAGCGTTGGGCCGTAAGGCCATAGCGTGGTTATCGCTCTGCCCAGTCAGCGCGAAATAGGGTGAGGTTACACTCCGAGAAACCCGTATATCTCGCGCCCGAAACAGGCGAATCAGCCTGCCGGGCAGTTGCTTGATAATAATGAAGTTTTCATAAGGCGCAGAATTTTTCAAGTTTCAAGGGCGCATCCATTGTCTATTGATAAGCTGTGTTTCACCTCAAAGGTTTCCGGCCGTGGGGGTGAAAGGGGGACGCGGCCAGAGCGCTCCCCCTGGGGGAATCTTTAAGGGGGGCAACGCCCCTCTTAAATGGTCTTTTGCTTCCTTTTCTTCCAACAAGAAAAGGAAGGGCCGGCAGGGGTTTGGGGGCGCGGCCTGAGCCGCCCCCAACGCCGGGACCTCGCAGGTTCGATAGATCAAAAGCCCTGAAATGGCAGGTTTCATATTCTGTGCCCGCGGCTTGAGTGGCCCCTTTCGCCGGGACCTGCGAGGTCCGATAAAATAAAAAGCAGTGAGGCTGTAAGCTTCAAGAATACTTGCCTCGTCCGGGCAGGGCGAAAATCTTTTAGCTCGGTGAAGCTGAAAGCTTCAAAAATATCTGCCCCGCCCGGTCAGGGCGAAAAATCCCGGCTTGGTGAAGCGGCAGGCTTCAAATTTTGTGCTTGCCCGGGCAGGGTGGAACGCCTGTGTGCCCGCCCCCTGCGGGTAAGGAAAACAAGGAAAAGAGGATGGAACAGCTATGAGCGGTATGATTTGGACTTTGATTGCGGCGGCGCTTTCTTTTGGCGTGACGGCGCTTTCCGGAAAATGGATGATCCCATTTCTGCATAAGATCCATTTTGGGCAGACTATCCGCGAGGAGGGTCCAAAGTGGCATATGAAAAAGCAGGGGACGCCTACTATGGGCGGATTCATGTTTATAATTGGCATTTTTCTTGCCATACTAATTTGTATCCCCCTGTATTACGCTACCTCGGATACCGGCCCCGAAACCAATCTTGCCACCGTGAAGATCTTCGGCGGTGCGCTGATGGCGCTTGCATACGGCGCGATCGGTTTCTTTGACGACTACATCAAGGTAGTCAAAAAGCGTAATCTTGGTCTGACCGCTCCCCAAAAGCTTGTTCTGCAATTTATTGTGGCGGCAGCTTATCTGGCCTCCATCGCGTTCGCAGGCGGCGGCGACGGGACGTATATCCCCTTTGTGGGCTATGTCTCGCTCGGCTGGACTTACTGGGTCCTGGCTGCGCTCGTCATCGTCGGGATGGTCAACGCCGTCAACTTCACCGACGGAATCGACGGCCTGAACGCTTCCGTTACGTTTTTTGCCGCGGCGTTCCTGCTGATGATCTGCGGCCTGCGCGGAATGACGGGTCTGGGGATTTTCGCAGCGGCGCTGGCGGGAGGCTGCATGGGCTTTCTGGTATGGAACTTCAATCCCGCCAAGGTCTTTATGGGCGATACAGGATCGCTGTTCCTGGGAGGGGCGGTATGCGCCCTCGCATTTGGATTGGAAATACCGATTCTCCTGCTGCCTGTGGGGATTATCTACATCTGCGAGATCCTTTCTGTGGTGCTTCAGGTATCCTATTTCAAGCTGACGCACGGAAAACGTATCTTCAAAATGAGCCCGCTTCACCATCACTTTGAGATGTGCGGCTGGAGTGAAATCAAAATCTGCTTTATATTCAGCATCGTCACGATATTGGGCGGGATCCTCGCCCTTGTGGCGGTCCTTTACGGTTTTTAACAGGAGGTATGCACACTGATGGAACGCACGAGGAACAGGCGCAGAACGGCAAATACCGCAAGACAGCGCACGGCTGTCCCGGCGAAAAGACCGTCCGGCGAAGCATCCGGAAAGCCGGCGGAGACGGCGCCCTCCCTTATGCGGCGTGTGAAGAAAAAATTCCGTATTTTTTCCATCCGCGCCGGGCTTGATATGCCGCTGTTCCTTCTGGTTCTGGTCCTGCTGGTGATCGGGCTGGTGATGATGTTCTCCGCCAGCTATGCCAACGCTTACTATTACTACGAGGACAGCTATTATTTTATCAAACGGCAGGCTGTGTGGGCCGCGATGGGTATCATCATCATGGTGGCTGTCTCCTACTTTGACTATCACCATCTGCACAAATTCGCGATCCCCATCCTGATTTTGTCCTATATTCTGCTGTTTGTGGTGCTTCTGCTTCCGGCGGTCAACTATGTGCACCGCTGGATCATCATCGGGCCGCTGAATTTCCAGCCGTCCGAGATCGCCAAATTCGCGCTCATTCTCGTTTTTTCGCATCTGATATCCCTCAACTATAAGCGTATGGACACCTTTCTGTACGGCATCCTGCCCTATATCCTGATTTTGGGCGGGATGGTCCTGCTGCTCCAGCAGGAGCCGCATTATTCCGCTATCGTGATTCTGGTGGCTCTGGCCGGGGTCATGCTGTTTGTCGGCGGGGTAAAATTCCGGTGGTTCTTTGCGGTGTTCCTGCTGATTGGCGCGGCAGTGCTGTACATGGTGCTTTTCACCAAAAGCTATGCCAATGAACGGATCATCGGCTGGCTCGATCCGTTTAATCCGGATATCCAGGCCGATACCTGGCAGACGCGGCAGTCGCTGATGTCGATCGGATCGGGCGGACTGCTCGGGCTTGGACTGGGGCAGTCGCGGCAGAAGTACCTGTATCTGCCGGAGCCGCAGAACGATTTTATTTTTGCCGTGGTATGCGAGGAGCTTGGGTTTATCGGCGCGCTGATTATTATCATTTTGTTTGCGCTGCTGGTGTGGCGCGGCGTGACCGTGTCTCTCCGCGCGCGGGATAAATTCGGGATGCTGCTCGGCATCGGCCTGACGATGCAGGTGGGGATCCAGGTGGTGCTGAACATCGCCGTTGTGACGAACACCATCCCCAATACGGGAATCAGCCTGCCGTTTTTCAGCTACGGCGGCACGTCGCTGGTGATCCTGATGGCGCAGATGGGCGTGGTGCTGTCCATCTCGCGCAATTCTACCATTGAAAAGGCGAGTTAGCCGCGCACCGGGCGGCGCTCCCAAAAGACAGGAGGAGCAGAGGACAGCATGAAAGTATTGTTTGCGGGCGGCGGCACAGGCGGACATATCAACCCCGCGCTTGCCATCGCCGGTTATTTGAAGGAGAAAGAGCCGGACACGGAGATTCTCTACATTGGCGCGGCGGGCGGTATGGAGGAACGTCTCGTCCCGGCGGCCGGGTATCCGTTCCGGAGCATCCGGATTTCCGGGTTCCAGCGGAAGCTCACCGTAAAAAATATTGCCCGCAATGTGCGGACGGTGGCGCGTGTATTTACCTCGAGCGCGCACGCCAAGCAGATCCTGCGGGAATTCCAGCCGGATATCTGCGTCGGGACCGGCGGCTACGTGAGCGGCCCTGTGATCCGCGAGGCCATCCGTCTGGGGATCCCCGCTGTGATCCACGAGCAGAACGCGTTCCCGGGCGTGACAAACAAGATGCTCTCCAAACACGCGAACCGCACGATGCTCGCGGTGGAGGACGCACAGAAGCATCTGGACGCGTCGGCACACTGTGTGCTGACAGGGAATCCTGTACGACAGGAGGTGATCCGGGCGGATCGCGCAAAGGCAAGGGCAAAGCTCGGTCTCGACAGCCGCCCCATGATCCTGTCGTTTGGCGGAAGTCTCGGCGCGCGGACCATTAACGAAGCCTGCGCCGATCTGATCGCCGCGGACGCGAAAAGCGGCCGGTACCAACATATTCACGGCTATGGCCAATACGGGAAATGGTTCCCGGATCTGCTCCGCGAAAAGGGCGTCGATCCGGATGCCTGCCCGGGCGTCACTGTAAAGGAGTACATCACAGACATCCCGGACTGCCTTGCCGCAGCCGATCTGGTGATCTGCCGCGCCGGCGCGATCACGCTCAGCGAGATCCAGGCGCAGGGACGCGCGTCGATCCTGATCCCGTCCCCAAATGTGGCGGAAAACCATCAGTACCATAACGCGATGGCGCTGGTCCGGCGCGGCGCCGCAGAGCTCCTCGAGGAGAAGGATCTCACCGGGGAATCGCTGATTCAGCGTGTGGAGGAGCTGTTCCGGGATCCCGCCAAGCTCCGTTCCCTTTCGGAGAACGCGAAAAAGACGGCAATTCTTGATGCCAATGAGAGAATTTACCAGGTGATCCGGGAGGTTCTCGCAGAGGGCTGAAATTTGCCTCAAAAGCACAAACATCCTGTTTCTGCATAGTATGGGAAAACAGAAACTTGTTTTGCCGGGCGGTATGGCCCCTGGCGGGAAAGGGTGTTTGACAGTGGAAAAGCTTCTTATAGAGGGCCCGAGCAGGCTTGCGGGGGAAATTACAGTGCATGGGGCCAAAAACAGCGTACTGCCGCTGCTGGCGGCGTCGATGCTTTGCAGTGCGGGCTGCGTGCTACATAACTGTCCCGTGCTGTCCGATGTGGAAACCGCGATGCGGATCCTGCGTCATTTGGGCTGTCAGGTGGAACGCGAGGGCAGCAGCGTTTTTGTGGATCCGGCGGGCATGGACAGGGACGATATCCCCGACTGTCTGATGCGTGAAATGCGTTCCTCGATTGTATTTTTGGGCGCGATCATCAGCCGTGCGGGCAGCGCGCGGCTGAGCTTCCCGGGCGGCTGTGAGCTTGGTCCCAGGCCGATCGACCTGCATCTGGCGGCGCTGCGGCGGATGGGCGCGGTGATCCGGGAGGATCACGGCTGTCTGGACTGCTCTGCGCCCGGCGGTCTGCGCGGCGCACGGATTTCATTGTCGTTCCCGAGCGTCGGTGCGACGGAAAACGTGATGATTGCGGCTTCCCGCGCCGACGGGACAACGATTATTTCCAATGCCGCACGCGAGCCGGAGATCTGCGATTTGGCAGATTTTCTGTGCCAATGCGGGGCCAAAATTTCAGGGGCAGGGGAAAGCACGATTGTGATTGAAGGCGTGCAGTCCCTTGGCGGCTGTGAACACAGGGTGATTCCGGACAGGATCGCGGCCTCGACATTTTTGGCAGCTTCAGCCATCACAGGCAGCAAAATTTCGCTTGCCGGGGTCAATTCCATACATTTGAATCCGGTGCTCTCGGTATTTGAGGAAGCGGGATGCCACATCAAATGCCAGGAGGATCGACTGGAAATAGCACCGCCGCCGCGGCTCTGTTCGGTGAAAGGGATCCGCACAATGCCGTATCCGGGATTCCCGACGGATTCACAGGCGCCGGTGATGGCGATGGAATCCCTGGCGGACGGCACCAGCGTATTTGTGGAAAATATTTTTGAGAGCCGATACAAGCATGTCGGGGAACTTCTCCGTCTCGGCGCGAACATCAAGGTGGAGGGCCGTGTTGCGGTGGTGGAGGGAGTCCGGCGGCTGTCCGGCGCGCCGGTAGAGGCGCCCGATCTGCGCGGCGGCGCGGCGCTCGTCGTGGCAGGTCTGGCCGCAGAGGGGCGCACAGAGATTTCGGGTCTCAAGCACATTGACCGCGGCTACGAACGGCTCGAAGAAAGCCTCGCCTCCCTCGGTGCCAGCATACTGCGAACCTCCAGCTAACCAGGGGGTTCTACCCCCTGGACCCCCGGCAAGGACTAAAAGTCCCTGCACTCTACTCCGAGGGGTTGCGCCGCACGCGGCCCGTCCCCTTTTGTCACTTCGTGACATTTCCCCCACACGGTGGGGGAATCTTCCCCTCGACCCGCGCCGGGACGTAGTCCCGGACCCATTTCCGCCCGAGCGCGCAGGTTATCGAACCGTAGTGTCGAGACGGTTCCTTTTAGCCTTGCCCGGGCAGGGAGAAAAGTCAAATCAGGGTGAAACCCTGTAAAAATAGAGAGAGGATTTTGGATGAAAGGAAGTAAAAATCAAAAAAGGAATACTTCCGGCGCCTCTGCACCGCACAAGGGCAGAGAAAAACGCCGCGCGGCCGCAAGCCGGAAAGCCCGGCGCAGAAAGCGCCTCCTGCTGATTTTTTATCTGGTGACTTTCCTGATAGCAATCGGTGCGGCGGTAGTGCTGTCGATCACGGTGCTGTTCCGGATAGATACCATCCAGGTAACGGGCCAGTCCCGCTATACCGAGCAGGAAATCGTGCAGATGAGCGGCATCGAAGTCGGAGAAAACCTGTTTCTGGCAGATACCGCCACCGCAAAACAGCAGATTGAGGAAAAGCTTCCTTATATTGGGCGGGCAAAGGTTTCGCGCCGCCTGCCCGCGAAAATACTGATTACAGTAGAGGAAGCGGAAATTTCCGGCGCTGTGGAATATGGCGGCGGATATGCGATTGTGTCTCCGGAAGGAAAGGTTCTGGAAATTACCAGCGCGATCCCGGAGGGATATTCGCTGATCGAAGGGCTGGATCTGAAATCCGCAGATTTAGGGAAAAAGATCGTTTATGAGGATCCGGAAAAGCAGGAGATGTTCACGGAACTGGCGCAGTCGCTGGCAGAGCACGGAATCGCGCCCATCACCCGGATGGATCTGACGAATCTTTACGATATAGTGGTGGAATATGACGGGCGTATTACAATGGAATTTGGATTGCCGTCGGATATTGATTTTAAAGTGCGGTTTGCAAAAACGATCCTGAGCGAGCCCGATATGGCAGAAGCGCAGGGAGTGCTTGACCTTTCCTACTGCAAAGAATCAAATCGCGCCAATTTTGAAGAAAATGCTTCGCGCGAAGAACCGGAATCCTCGTCAGAAGAACCCCAGGAGAGTGCGCCGGAAAGCAGTTCTGCCGCCGCAGAATAGGCCTCTGGCGGCGGGAAATGTGGGGATTCCCGAAAAACCTTCCATATTTTTCCCGGCGAAAAGACAATATGATTAAAATGTCTGTAAGAAAATAGGCAAAATATTGATAGATCTAATAATTTTGATTGACGGATAAAGAATTTTATTGAAATTTAATCCAAAAAGTGATAAATTATTACTATGAATATGTAGCGGCAAAATAGGTGCGGCGGGGGCCGTGTTTTTTCTGCCGTTGATGGATTGCAGGGCACATGCAGTTCAAAAAAGGAAGGAAATCAGGACGGCAGATAAAAAGCAGAAGGGGGACAAAAAAGATGTCTTTTGAAATTGCCAACGACATTGAAAACAATGTTCAGATAAAAATTATTGGCGTCGGCGGGGGCGGTGGCAACGCCGTGGACCGCATGGTGACTGTGGGCGTGCACGGCGTGGAGTTTATCACAGTAAATACGGACAAGCAGGCCCTGAACCGTTCCAAGGCGTCGCAGAAAATTCAGATCGGTGAGAAGGTCACGCACGGCAAGGGCGCAGGCTCCAAACCGGAAATGGGCCAGAAAGCCGCCGATGAGAGCCGCGAAGCAATTGCCGCTGCAATTCGCGGCAGCGATATGGTGTTTATCACTGCCGGAATGGGCGGCGGAACCGGTACAGGCGCGGCCCCCGTTGTGGCGGAAATTGCCCGCGATATGGGGATCCTGACGGTCGGCGTGGTAACAAAGCCGTTTGCTTTTGAGGGACGCCGCCGCATGGAACAGGCGGAGGGCGGTATTGCCGCTCTGCGTGAGCATGTGGATTCCCTTGTGGTAATCCCGAACGAAAGACTGAAGCTGGTCAGTGAACAGCGCATCACGCTGGCGAACGCGTTCAGTGTGGCGGATGACGTCCTGCGTCAGGGTGTACAGAGTATTTCCGACCTGATCCAGCTGCCGGGAATCGTCAACCTTGACTTTGCCGATGTCACTACTGTGATGAAGGATGCCGGCTATGCTCATATGGGCGTGGGACGTGCTTCCGGTAAGGATAAGGCACAGCAGGCTGCGAGCGCGGCTATTTCCAGTCCGCTGCTCGAAACCTCCATTAACGGCGCCAAGGGCGTGATCATCAATATCACCGCTTCGCCGGATATCAGCATGGACGAAGTCGATGTGGCTTCCAAGATGATTTCGGATAACGTGCATGAGGATGCGAATATCATTTGGGGTGTCGCTTTCGATGAGAATATGGACGATGAGATGAGCGTCACCGTGATTGCGACGGGATTCCCGACTCATGACGGCACGGCCCTTCCGGAGGAGGAAGCGCCGAAAGCTTCTGCACAGCCGCAGGAGCAGCCGGCCGCTGCGCAGCAGGCCCAGTCGATCGATGATGACGATACAGATTTCATCAATATTATGGATATTTTTGGACGCGGCCGCAAATGATTTTTCAGGGATACAGTTGGCCGTCCCGTAGATCAGGAATATATAAATGGCATCCGATGTTTCTATCGGATGCCGTTTTTTGCTGGAAAAAGGTTTTGTAAAAAGAAATATTCCTGTTTTCGGGAATTTCCGGCCATTTTCAGCTGAAATCAGCCATATTTTTGAGATATCTTTCAAATATCTGGACGATGCTTGAAAAAACCAGCATCCGTGGTATAATATCAGCAGGAAACTACAAACGCGGGAGTTATAGCTCAATCGACCACCAAGCCGGGCGACCGGAGGGAGCGTGCGCGATCTGCTCACCGCAGGTGTGGTATAATATCAGCAGGAAACTACAAACGCGGGCATTATAGCTCAATCGACCACCAAGCCGGGCGACCGGAGGGGAGCGTGCGCGCAAGGCTAAGCCTTGACGTAATTCGCGTTGCGCGTCGTGACCTCCGCGGAAACGCTGACAACCTTGAATACTCTGTCGCGGCGGAAAGCTTGTCAGGGATATTTATATCCGCGGAGAGGCTGCAATGTGGACATGATAGCCCGATCGTATGCCCAGCCGGGCGACCGGAGGGAGCGTGCGCGATCTGCTCACCGCAGGTGTGGTATAATATCAGCAGAGTATTATAAACGCGGGCATCTTAGCCCAATTGAGCATCCAGCCGGGCGACCGGAGGAAGCGTGCGCGATCTGCTCACCGCAGGTGTGGTATAATATCAGCAGGAAACTACAAACGCGGGCATCTTAGCCCAATTGAGCACCCAGCCGGGCGACCGGAGGGAGCGGGCGCGATCTGCTCACCGCAGGTGCCGCAGATGATTTATTTGAATCAGATCAGGAGGTGGCATTTTGAAACCTGACCCTGTAGATAGTGGACGAATACGGAAAAAAGCAATGTGCCGCCTTGAACAGGCAGAATAGTGCGATCCGACAATTTGCAGAGTGCTTTTGAGATGGTTCGGGAACTTCGGAATCTTCATCGGAGAACCTGCGAATTGTACTGTTGGGTTGGGCTTAGCCTTGCGGCCGTTGCGGACCATAAGGAGAGAAGCCGATGCTGTTTTATTATAAGACGTTCGACGGGGAAATGAAGCGTCTGGAGCAGGCGGAGCCGGGCTGCTGGATTAGCTGCATCGCCCCGGAGGACGAGGAGATCGCCGGGCTGATTGAACAGTTTGATATTGAACCGGACTTCTTCCGGGCCGCGCTTGATGAGGAGGAATCCTCCCACGTGGACAGCGAGGAGAATTCAACGCTGATTATCGTGGATCTGCCGGTGGTGGAAAATACGGGGAAAAGTCTCGTGTACAGCACAAAGCCGCTTGGTGTGATCATTACGGAAAAAAATGTGATTACCATTTGCTCGGAGGAAAATTCTGTGCTGGTGGAATTTTCCGAGGGGCTTGTCAAGGGTGTGCAGACAAACCTGAAAACGCGTTTTGTCCTGTATTTAATGCTGCGCATCGCGGCAAAATACCTGCAATACCTCAAACAGATTTACCGTATCAGCGATCAGGTGGAATTGGAGCTGCGCCGTTCCATGCGCAATACGGAACTGCTCCAGTTCATGGATATCCAGAAATCGCTGGTGTATTTCTCGTCGTCGCTCAAGGGCAACGAACTGACGATGGAAAAGATCATGCGCGGACGCGTCATCAAGCTGTACGAGGAGGATCAGGATCTGCTGGAGGATGTGCTCATTGAAGTCAAGCAGGCGATCGACATGTCCATCACGCAGCTGAATATTTTGTCGAACAGCATGGACGCCTTTGCGTCGATGATTTCCAATAACCTGAATATGGTGATGAAAGTGCTCGCGTCCCTGACGCTGATTGTTTCCATCCCTACTGTGATTTCAGGTCTTTACGGTATGAACGTGGAGGGGCTGCCATATCCGTATTTCTGGGTCACAATAGTGATCATGGCGGTGTGTATGTTCCTGGCGTATCTGATCCTGAAAAAGAAGGATATGTTTTAAGGTATATCTGAAAAGTCAAAGTTGTGGGAAAATCTGCTGGAAAATAGTGGACATAATGCGCCAATCCGCTGTAATACTTTCATACTGTAAAGGTGGGCAGCACAGCGGACGCTGTTTGTCGGTAGAATTTCGGTGCCGGAGGCTTTTCAGGTACCCCTGATAAGGCTTACCGAAAAAGTGATTTGTCATGCCGGTATGTTCTGGTATTCATTTCTGCGGAACGGTGAGTTTCACATAAGCCTTGACTAACACAGGGTATCATGAATATAATGGAAAAGAACCTTGAAAACGGGTTTTGACAAAAAATAAAATCTCCCGCCGGTGATTGCCGCAGCGGGAGATTTTCTGTTGCATCTTTCAGGGATGGCTGAAAAGTTCTTTCAGGGAATATCAGCCAAGAATTTGATGTACCAGATCGGCGATTTCATCCGGTCTGGAAACCCGGTAGGGTTCGTTCTGCATTTCCTCGGGGCGGTAGCCGTACAGACAGCCGATGAAAGGCAGATTGTTGTCGTCCGCGGCAATGCGATCCATAGAGGTATCGCCCACCATCACAGCGCCCTGTTCAGGCTGTACGCGGTCGAGCAGCGCGCGCAGGCTTTCCGATTTGGACTGCATCTGCGGCTCGAGCGGCTGCTTGTAGTCGATCCGATCCGCAAGCTGGATCTTTTCCAGTACCTTGTCGATGTAGTGGGCGGGTGCATTGGAGCAGACAGCCACAACGCAGTGATCCTCGTGCAGCTTGTCCATAAGCTGCCTGCAGCCGGGATATGCCTCGGCCAGATCCATACATTCCTGTTCCACCTGATCGACGCGCGCAAGATACTTCTGTTGGGTTTCCTCGTCTGCACCGGGGAGGAGCATGGAGATATATTCCTTTGCGGGAAGTCCGTAAATGCGTTTAATCTGCTCCGGAGTCTGCGCGTTCCAGCCGAATTCCGTCTGTACCATACGATGAGCGCCTACACTGAAAAGCTCAGTGCGGTTGAGTGTGCCGTCCAGATCAAAAATTACCAGTTTTTGAGGATGTGGCATAGTGATAGATCTCCCTTTATCTGCCGCGCTTGAAAATAAGGATCGGCCCCGCGCGCGCTCCGGGGCTGTCCGGCCTGCATAAAGGCGGGAAACTCCAAAAAAACCCGCTCTGTGCTTAATTATACAGTGTTTTGGGGAGGGGAAAAAGGCCCTTTCCAAAAAACTCCCTTTTCCCTAAGGAAACCGGGGAAACGGGAAAATGATTTGTATAAATCGGTCAAAATATGGGGAGCGGTGTCAGGCAGGATGACAGAATCTATACGTAAAATTGACAAAAATATTTTTGATGGATTTGTATTTGCCGGGACACCGTTCCTGCGCACAGGATATGGGGCTTGGCGCATAGGATGGGGTAAGTGGGGATATATCTTAAAATGCTGTCCTGAATACCGGAAAAATTTATAGCTGTTTGGGGGATTTCCTAGTATGTCAAAGCTTTTGCTTCGGATTTTGCTCAAGGATGGTCAGAGCGTCTCTGATCCATCGGTGCGTGAGAAATGCGGCCAGATCGCGAGCCTTGTCGGGATTGCGACGAATTTCATTCTGTTTTTGATTAAGATTCTGGTGGGAACCATATTCCGCAGCATCGCCATTACGGCGGACGCAGTAAACAACCTGTCGGATTCAGCGTCGTCGGTGGTGACGCTGGTGGGATTCAAGCTGTCCGGAAAGCCGGCCGACGAGGAGCATCCCTACGGCCACGCGCGGATGGAGTACATTTCCGGACTGATTGTGTCGTTCCTGATTCTGTTTTTGGGGATCCAGCTGATTCAAAGCTCTGCCGAAAAGATTTTCCATCCGGAACAGGCGCAGTTCAGCGTTGTCACGGTGGCAGTGCTGATTATATCGATTCTGGGAAAGGTCTGGCAGGGACTGTTCTACCGCGGGATGGGCAGGACCATCGGATCCACGGCGCTTGAAGCCACTGCCGCCGACAGCTTTAACGATGTGTTTTCCACATCGGCTATCCTGCTGGGCACGGTGATCACGAAGCTGACAGGCTTCAATCTGGATGGCTATATGGGCGTCGTGGTGGCGGTGCTGATTATCATTACAGGGATCAATCTGGTAAAAGAAACGACGAATCCGCTGTTGGGCATGGCCCCGGATAAAAAGCTGGTGGATGATATTTATAAAAAGATTCTGTCTTATGACGGGATCATCGGCCTGCACGATTTGATGGTGCATAATTACGGACCGGGCCGCTGCTTTGCGTCGGTGCACTGTGAGGTCCCGGCGTCGCAGGATATCATGGTGAGCCACGATATTATCGACACGGTTGAGCATGATTTCAAGCGCGACATGGGGATCCAGATGGTGATCCATCTGGATCCTGTTGATACTGACAATGAGCAGACAAACCGTCTGCGCGAGCAGGTAATTGCACTGCTCAAAGAGATTTCGCCGGAAATCCGGATGCACGATTTCCGTGTTGTGTGGGGGCAGACACATTCCAATCTGATTTTCGACGTGCTGGTACCGTTTAAATTCAAGTTGAGGGATAAGGATTTAAGCGATTACATCACGAAGAAAATATCGGATCTCGACAGCTCCTACTGTGCGGTTATCACGATTGACCACAGCTACGTTCCGCCGGAGCAAGACGAGAGTAATTGAAGCCGCAGGCTTCACCAGAATATGATCTATCGGACCTTGCAGGTCCCGGCGTCGGGAGCGGCTGAGCCGTGGGCACAGAATATGAAACTCGCCGTTTTGGGCTTTTGATCTATCGGACCTGCGAGGTCCCGGCGTCGGGGGCTGTTCAGCCCACCTGCACGCAGGCCGTCCCCCTTTGTCGCTTCGCGACATTTCCCCCGCCCCGCGGGGGAATCGTCCCCCGAACCCCTAAGGGC
>DVHF01000049.1 GCA_018712265.1 Candidatus Gallacutalibacter pullicola | reverse complement strand
GGCGACGGCAAAAATAAGCATGCAGATTATGCCGGCGTGGTATTCCATGACGAACACGCAGGCCATGCCGCAGAGTATGCCCTTGCCGCCCCGGAAGCCAAAGGGCGCGGGGAAAACATGCCCCATGATGCAGCAGAAGGTGGCGAAGGCACGGCCCACTTCCCGGTAATAGGCAACGTCGGCCTGCTCCGGCGCGGCGAGCCCGAGCAGGATGCCGCCGAGGAAGGCGGCGAGCGCACCCTTTCCTATATCCACCGCGAGGACCTCGAGCAGCCCCGCGCGGCCGAAGGAGCGGAAGAAATTCGTCGCCCCGGCGTTCCCGCTGCCCATGCTGCGGATGTCCACGCCGAACATCCGGTGCGAGATTATAAGCGAACCGTTCAGGCAGCCGAGCGCGTAGCTCAGCGCGGCGATGAGCACGAGCAGGAGGACGGTCACCATTATTCCTTATCCCCCTTCTGACGGATAACTATGCGCACCGGGGTGCCCTCGAGGCCGAAAACTGCGCGGATCTGGTTCTCGATATAGCGCTGGTAGGAAAAGTGGAAGAGCTCACGGCTGTTGCAGGAGATAACGAAGCAGGGCGGCTTTATCCCTGTCTGCGTCATGTAGTATATCTTCAGCCGCTTGCCCTTGTCCGTGGGCGGCTGCTGCCTCGCCTGCGCGTCCGCGAGGACGTTGTTGAGCATGCCCGTGGTTATGCGCATGGAGCTCTGCTCGTTCACGAAGTTCACAAGCTCGAAAATGCGCTGCGTCCTCTGCCCCGTGAGAGCGCTGATGAAGAGCACCGGCGCGTAGGTCATGAAGGCGAGGTCGCGGTAGATCTCGCGGCGCATCTTGTCCATGGTCTTGCCGTCCTTTTCGACAAGGTCCCACTTGTTCGCCACGATGATGCTGGCCTTCCCGGCCTCGTGCGCCATTCCGGCAATCTTCGTGTCCTGCTCAGTCACGCCCTCGCGCGCGTCTATCATGATCAGGCACACGTCCGCGCGCTCGATGGCGAGCTGCGCGCGCATCACGGAGAATTTCTCTATCCTGTCGTCCACCTTCGAGCGGCGGCGGATGCCCGCCGTGTCGATGAAGACGTATTTGCCGTATTCGTTTTCAAACTGCGTGTCCACGGCGTCGCGCGAACCGCGTGGGACTATCTCTGGTATGCGCTGTACGCTTTTGCTGGTCTGGGGCTGGAGCTTTTTCTGCTCGGCGTAGTGGAACCGTTCCTGTTTGGCAATATCAGCAGTGACGAATATTCTGTCTTTCAGCGGATCATTCACTGGACGCTCACCATGATTTGCTGGGGAAGTATCGCCGCGCTTCTTGTGTACTTTGCAGGCAAAAAGCTTGATTTTCACATTCTGCGAAACGTGAGCGTAACAAAAAAGAGCGTCCTTGCCGCCCTTGTGCTTGTAATCGTCTGTATCGCTGTCAACGCGATCGACTGGGGAACCTTGAAAATCATCGGGGAATTTCAGCAAAAGGGTCCCCTTCTGTTTCTGTTCCAATACCTGTATTACGCCTTTGAAATCGGACTTGTCTTCCTGATTACAGCGTTTGGACAGGGCTTTGCTGAAAAGCTGCTGAAACGAAAAAGTATGATCCCCTTCGGCGGCATCGTATTATGCTGCACATGGGGAGCAATCCATATGCTGTCACAAGGCAGCGTTGCCACTGGTCTGGGCGTTATGGCTTTTGCGCTCCTGTACGGCCTTATCTACATTTTCCTGAACCGCAGCGCAAAATATTCTTATACTGCCATGCTGCTGGCGTTCATTCTCTGAGCGGAAACAAACACTTATAAAAAAGGCTCCGTCTCGGCGGCGCGGGACGATACCCTGCGCGGTAAAGCGGAAACGGGGTCTGGGGAGCTTGCTCCCCAGCGTGGGGTCAAGGGGCCGCGGAGGCCCCTGCCGGGGAATGGGGCGGGACCCCACAGAAGGAGGTTTTTTCATGAGTTACGATTTGACATTTTACGGGACGGGAGCGGCGGAGGGTATCCCCTGCCCGTTCTGCGACTGCTTTTTGTGCAGGAACGCGCGCGAGAAAGGCGGAAAGGAGATCCGCAAGCGCACCATGTTCCGAATCAACGAAGAAGTCTGCATCGATTTGGGCGCGGATTCGTTCGCCGCATCCCAAATGTACGGGGATTTTATCCATCTTCAGCACGCCCTCATCACACATACGCACGAGGATCATTTCGCTTACATGATGATGAACGTCCGCAATATGGCATATGCGCGCACCTCAGAACCGCTCCATCTCTATTTCACCGATAAAGCCTTTGAGCTTGTGGAATTTTTCCGATCGCAGCAGGTGCTCCTGAAAGGCGAGCTCCAGCAAATGGAACGGGACGGCGTTATTCAGTTCCACCGTCTCGAATTCTGGCAGACCTATCAGATCGCCGGGCTGGAGGTCACTCCCCTGCGCGGCAACCATCGGGGCAATATGGACGAAAACAGCGCGCTGTACCGAATCAAGCTTCCGAGCGGAAAAATCCTGTTCTACGGGCTTGATACAGGCTACTATTATCCTGAAACCTTTGACTGGCTCCGAGAACACGGGCCTGTCGATTATCTTATCAGCGAATGTACCTTCGGGACACAGCCCGGCCGCGGCGACCATCCGGACGGCCATCTCGACTGGAACAGCTGCCTGCACCTGTTCCGCCAGCTCTTGGAGCAGGGGACGCTCCACGCGGAATCGCACATCTATCTCACCCACATCAACCACTGCCATAACTCCACGCACGAGGATCTTGTCCAGATGGCCCGCGAAAACGCTGATCTCCCCTGCCCCATCACCGTTTCCTACGACGGGATGCAGATCACCGACTGACTGGCGGGAGGACGTCCTCTAAAAATTCCCGGAAACACGCGAGAAGCTCCCGCCGTTCTTCCGGGATATAATCAAAATGCCTGGAATGTGCCGCCGTCCTGACTGTGACGTGCGGCACATTTTTCAAATATTTTGCTGAGCTCCGTCCCACAAATTCGTCCTTTCCGGACTGGTAAACCATCACCGGACATTCCAGACTTTCCGGAATCCGGCGATCCTGACGCGCCATGCGGAAAAGTTCCAGATAGCGCGGGATCCAGCGCACAGCGATCCGCAGGGGGACGTATCCGTCCAGCGCAAAGGTCCTGCGCACAGCGGGCGCGATGGGATCGTCCTCCCGGATACGGCCGCGCAGAATCCGGAACGCATTGGAAAAGCCGCCGGGCCTGACGCGGATTTTCAGCGGGACCGCCATCAGGAACAGCCCCGCCATACTTTCCGGAAACCGCACAGCGGCTTCCATCGCCAGCAACGCACCCATGGAATGGCCCGCTATCACAACGCGGCGGTGCGATCCACTCAGGCGGGAGATCCAGTCAAGCACAAAGGAGCGCCATTTTTCCACGCCGCTTCCGGCAAAGGCCTGCGGATCTCCGCCGTGGCCGGGAAGCAGTAAATTGTAAACGGAACAGTACGGCGGTACGCTGTCCATCAAATCCGCAAACTGCGCGGGGCTTTCCAGGATCCCATGCAGGAAAACAACGGCGTACGCCGCGCCCGGCACCTCACGAATCTGCTGTATGTGATCCATCTTCACTTGGCAAGGCGTGCCCTGAGGCTTTCGACGCGCTCCTCGTGCGCCCGGATTGCGTTCTTGAGACGCTCTACCATATCCTTTTGATCGCTGTCCTTCTCACGATCGTAGGATTCGCGCAGCTTCGTGAGCCGGCCCTCAACCTCCTCCAGCTCGATTTGCAGCGGGACTTCCTCCCCCAGCCCGATTCCATAGATAGCTTTCATGTTTTCACGGGCCTCCTTATAGCTGACGGTGTCGCCGTCGCGCAGCGCCATGCTCTCAATCGCCTTGAGCAGCAGGCGTTCTGCCGGTTCCCCGCGGCTGATCCCGTGGAAAATCTCAGCCTGCAATTCATTGGCGCGCGCCAGATCCTCCCGGCTGCGTTCTTTCTCGTCCATTGCAATCCATCCTTCCGTGAAAAAATACTGTTTGAAGTATACCCGCAAATCCGGCGTCTGTCAACCGCCGTAGAAATCACCGGGAATATTGTAGCCCGGAAAAAAATTTGCTATAATTTTAAATGTATCTGGCGGATTCTGCTGCTGGGGGCATCTTTCAGATACGCCTTGGGAAAGAGAGAAACAGAGGGAGAGCCGCGCTGGGGAGCGCGGACCGCTGTGCCCGGTTTTTCTGCGGCGCCGGCGCTTTCTGTTTGGGAAAAAATACGGGAGGAACAAAATATGAACTATCAAAAAAAGAAAAAGAGAAAACGGAAATTTTTATGCCTGCTTCTTGCCGTCATACTATGTGGGACGGCGTGGCTCCCCTGGGCGATGAAGCCCGAAAACCTCCGGAATGAAAAAGATTACATCCGCTCTTTCTTGTTCAAAAATTCCTGGAGGGACACCTATAATGCCAAATCACTGATTCTGGAGGACCTTTCCGACGGCAGCATTTTTATTTCCAAGCGGGAGACGGAACAGCTGCTGCCTGCCAGTCTCGCCAAGCTGTTTGTCGTTGAATATGCTGCGGGGATCGCCGATCTGGAAAGCATAGTTCCGGCACGCGCTGAGGCTCTCGCTCTCACGAAGCCGGGATCCTCTGTTGCGAATATCAGGGAGCAGGAGTATTTCCTGCACAACCTGTTCGCGGCTATGCTGATCCCATCGGGGAATGACGCCGCCTATGTGGTAGCTGATTACTGTGGCGGGCTTCTGTCTCCCCAGTCGGCTTCCAGCACGGAACGTATCGCGGCCTTTATGGAGGGCTTGCATACACATTTGCAGGAACAGGGCTACAACAGCACTGTTCTGAACGATCCAAGCGGTTTCGATATGGATGCTCTCACCACGGTTCTGGATATCAAAGCTGTCACTGAGCGGCTTTTGGAATACGGCTGGTTCCGGGAGATGGTATCTCAAAACACCTATACGGCGGTATTGCCTGACGGCAGCACACAGACGTGGGAAAGCACCAATACTTTTCTCGATCCGGCGTCAGAATACTACAATCCAAATGTAACCGGGGTCAAAACCGGTTCTCTATCCGACGACTATAATCTGGTAGTTCTTTATCAGCAGCACGGAAAGGAATTCCTCATTTGCAGTCTGGGCTCAGAATCGGACTCCTCCCGCTATGACGATGTGAATTATATTTTAAAAACCATCGATAAATCTGACTATCTGGCGGGATAGCTGTCTGCACGGAATATTTCTGCCGTAAAGGGGGATCACATTGATTTACTATCCCATTGCCTGCATCACATTTTTGAGCGCCACGCTGGGATTCGTTTTTTCCGTCAGCACGGTCATAAAGCGAAAGAATGCAGATCGGACGGACGCTTTGTATCTGCTGGCAAGGAGCACGGCAATCGCATTGGCGGCGGTTGTCCCTCTGCTGAGGGAATCCGGCGAGCTTTTAACTGCCGTCACGGGCGGGATGCTGATCATCCAACTCGCAGACGGGATCATCGGGCTGTACAGCAAAAGCCGTATGCGGACGGCTGGGCCTTTCATAATGGCGTTTCTTCACGCGATTTCCTTATGGACGTACTTATCCCTGATTTGAAACATTATCCCGCAGAAAAGGAGGACAACCAAATAGAATATAAAACAGACGATCGCGGCCTCGACGCCGCAGTCTTTCTGGCGTTTGCCAACCAGATATGGCCGGGAGATTACGATCTGGATAAAACGCGGACCGCGCTGTCGAGAACAATCAATATCACCGCTTACGACGGACAAAAGCTTGTGGGATGTCTGCGGATCCTTTCAGACGGCTGTTACTTCGGCACCATCACCGAGCTGCTCGTTCTGCCGGAATATCAGGGACAGGGGATCGGCAGCAGGCTCCTTCAGCTTGCCAGAGAAACCACGCCCACCATGCTCTATTTTGGAGCACAGCCCGGTGTGGAAGGGTTCTACGAAAAGAATGGCTGCCAAAAAGGGCTGCAATCCTATGTGATAGAAAAATAGCAGGCAGATTAGCAAAAGCGGTACCGATGGACAGATTTCCATAATTGCTGAGAGAGCCAAAAGTCTGGGGCCTTGTGAATTTTAGGACGCCTTCCAAGAGATCGCAAAACGGGGATATCTGCACGAAGCGGATATCCCCTGCTTTTCTTTTTGGGAAGGCTCGTCGCGTTCCTCATTTTGTGGGGCTTTGCCCCCGCTCCCCAGAAAAGGGACGCTGTCCCCTTTCATCCCCTGCAAGCTTTTGAAAAAGCTTGAGCAAAACTTTCATATTGTGTACGACGTGTGCACATAAACCGCGGATCGCTCCCTCTGGTCGCGAAACGCCGTTGCCGCAGGTACTCTGTCGCGGCGGCAGGTTGGTCGGGGATATGTACAACGTCCACAGCGTGATGAACGCGGGCATTTCAGTTTAATCGCGCACCCAGCCGGGCGACCGGAGGGAGCGGGCGCGATCTGCTCGCCGCCTGCGTGCAGGCTTAGCCTGCACGCAGGCGTTAGAGAAGATCCATTTCCTGAAGGACCTTGCGCAGCTTTTCTTTCTCCTCCGGCAGCAGCTCCTGAATCGGTTCCAAGCATTTGCCCACGTCCAGCCCTTCCATCATCATGCCTTCCTTGATGACCTCCGGGAAAGTGCCCATATTGCACGCCAGACGAAGCGGCGCAAGCTTGAACTGCGCTTCCAATGCTCCCTGCATATCGCCCGCCTGGAATTTATCGTAAATATCAGCTGTCAGGCGCGGCGCAACGTTCGCGCATGAGGCAATCGCACCGTCCGCACCGCAGCACAGCGCGGCAAAGATCAGCGTATCACGGCCCATCAGCACGTGGAAGTCCATGCCCTTTGTCAGGCGGAGATACTCGCAGGTATTCGTGAAATCGCCGGTGCTGTCCTTAATACCGACGATGTTGTCAATCTCGGCCAGACGCGCTGCTGTAGCCGGGGCAACTGTCACGTTGGTTTTGGGCTTATTATTGTAAATGATCATCGGAAGCTCCGTGTTTTCCGCAACGGTCTTATAGAACTGGTAGACCTCCTCCTGCGTCTGGGAAACGAACATCGTGGTCAGCACGGAAATTACGTCAACGCCCGCCTCAGCAGCAATCTTTGCCTGCGCCACCGTCTCACGCGTCGTGATGTGGGTCGCGCCTGCATAAACCGGCACACGTCCCTTTGTTTCGTCCACCACTACATCCAGAATATAACGGTACTCGCCGTGGTCGAAGGCATAAAATTCGCCGGTAGTGCCCAGCGGAAACAGCCCATGCACACCCTTGTCAATCAGGTGATTGACAACCTTGCGCATCATAGGTTCATTGAATTTTCCGTCCTTTGTCAGGGGGGTGATGACCGGTGGGATAATCCCCTTTGGTGTGAAGCCCATTTTTCTACCGCCTTTCTCTCGTTTGCAGCTATCCGTCTGTTCTGTCGTATATTGCAGGAAAAGGACAGCCCTGCCTGGACTGTCCTTTTCCTTTCTGTTTTGGAAAATTAGTCGGCAATCTTCGTGCCGGAAATCTTCTCGTAATACTTCGCCAGCGCGCTGTGGTCGTTCTGGCCGTAACCGTCATGATGCAGCGTCTGGAGCATCTCCATCACTGCGGCAGTCAGCGGCAGCGGGGAACCCACGCCGTGGCCTGTCTCAAGGACATTGTTCAGATCCTTGATATGCAGATCGATCTTAAAGCCCGGCTTATAATTTTCCTCCATCATCATCGGGGCCTTGGCGTTCATGACTGTGGAACCGGCCAGGCCGCCCTTGATGGCGTCAAATACGAGGTGCGGATCCACGCCGGCCTTCTTCGCCAGGGTGAACGCCTCCGCGACAGCCGCGATATTCAGCGCAACGATGACCTGGTTGGCAAGCTTGGTGGTGTTGCCTGCGCCAATATTGCCGCAGTACACAGCACTGCTGCCCATGACGAGAAGCAGATCCTTCACGCTCTCGAACAGATCCTTATCGCCGCCGACCATAATGGACAGCGTACCATCGATTGCCTTCGGCTCGCCGCCGCTGACCGGTGCATCGAGCATCTTGACGCCCTTCGCTGCGCACGCCTTTTCAATCTCCTGAGAAGCAAGCGGAGCGATGGAGCTCATATCGATGAGGATCAGGCCCTCTTTTGCGCCTTCGAGAACGCCGTTCTCGCCGAGAACTACGCTCTTTACGTGCGGGGAGTTCGGCAGCATGGTGATCACGATCTCGCTCTGTGCGGCAACCTGCGCGGCATTGTCGGCAGCCTTCGCGCCGGCCTCCACAACCTCTGCGACGGCATCCTTATTCAGATCCGTGACAACCAGCTCATAGCCGGCCTTCAGCAGGTTCTTGCTCATCGGCTTGCCCATAATCCCAAGGCCAATGAAACCAATCTTTTTCATGGTAGATTCATCCTTTCTAATTTCAGTCGTCTGATCCGACATCCTTTTCCCGGATCCCGGCGTTTTTACTGCTCTGTTATTCATTATAGCCGCCCTTCTTCATATTTTCAAGGGGATCCATCCCAGTTTTTTGGTTTTTTCAGGAATTTTTTTAGAATTGTGCGAAAAACCCATCCTTCCATTCAGAATCAAGTTGTCTGACAAATAACAAACAAAAAGTGTTTCGATTTGAAGCAACTTCCGCAAAGGGAATTGACGAACCACCACTTTCTGGATTACAATAAGAAAAGAAAACGCAACCTCTATTTTTTTGGAAAAGGGGACTTTAAACATGTTGAAAAGGGAGTACAAAAACAGCGGCCTGATGATCTCTGCGCTTGGCCTCGGCATGATGCGTCTGCCGCGCGTTCAGGAGGACAAGACGGACATCGACTATGAGAAGGCACAGGAAATCGTCGATTACGCGTACAGCCACGGAATCAATTATTTCGATACGGCGTACCCGTACCACGGCGGCACGTCGGAGGAATTCACCGGCAAGGCGCTGAGCAAGTATCCGCGCGACAGCTATTTCCTGGCGACCAAATTCCCGATCTGGGCTGCGGAAACGGAAGCTGATCTCGAACGGATCTTCAATGAACAGCTTCAGCGCACACAGGCGGGCTATTTTGACTTCTATCTGCTCCATGCTCTCAACGCGGAGCGCGTGGACAAGATCCAGAAGCTCAAGGTATATGAGTTTTTCGCACAGAAGAAAGCGGAGGGCAAAATCCGCCATCTGGGCTTCTCTTTCCACGATACGCCTGCTGTGCTTGAGCGCATTTGCAGCCTGTACGAGTGGGATTTCGCACAGATCCAGCTCAACTATCTTGACTGGGAAATGCAGGACGCCAAAGGGCAGTATGAGGTCCTGACGAAGCACGGCATCCCGGTGATCGTGATGGAGCCTGTCCGCGGCGGCGCTCTGGCACATCCGTGTGACGAATCAGTTCGCATCTTTGAGGAGGCTGCGCCCGGAAAGTCGGCCGCGTCCTGGGCGATTCGGTTCGCGGAAAGCCTGCCGAACGTGCAGGTTGTCCTGAGCGGCATGTCTACAATGGATCAGATCCGCGACAACGTCGCCACCATGAGCGATTTCCACCCGCTCACCGATGAGGAACGCGCTGTGATCGAGAAAGCCCTCGACGCCTACAAGGCGCACAAGACGATCCCGTGCACCGGCTGCCGCTACTGCATGGACTGCCCGTTCGGCGTGGATATCCCGCTGGTATTTCAGGTGTACAACCGGTACAGACTCGACGGCAGCAAGGATCGCTTTAAGAAAGCATATGCGGAAATTCCGGAGAGCGCCCGTGCAGAGAACTGCCAGGAGTGCGGCGCGTGTATGACGCAGTGCCCGCAGTCCATTAAGATCCCGGAGCACATGAAAGAAATCGACGCTCTTTGGGCCGAAGTCAACAAGTAAAATCGGGGCCTTGCCCCAAACCCTATGGGGGACTGCGCGTCCCCCGCCCCCCCCGCGCAAGGGGCCTCCGCGGCCGCACGCGGCCCGTCCCCCTTTGTCACTTCGTGACATTTCCCCCGCCCTGTGGGGGAATCTTCCCTTGACCCCGCGCCGGGACTCCCGCACGCGGGCCGTCCCCCTTTGTCGCTACGCGACATTTCCCCCACCCCGTGGGGGAATCTTCCCGGACCCGTCGCCGCCCCGCCGCGGAGAGTGTCCGGCCTCACCGCCGAGACGGAATCTTATAGTAATTTTAATAATATTGGAAAGGACGCATCAGCCGATGCGTCCTTTCGTTATATTTTTGATTTTTCGCTATACAGTTCTTACTCCTGTCAACTATTATTGTTTGTCAATTACGCGCCATTTCAGCGCGTTTGCAACGATATAGGTATCCGACGGCTCATGTATCGCAGAAGCGAGGTTCTGGACGTCGAAGCTTTCGTTGTCCGACCACACAATCACCCTGCTTGGTGTTCCCGGGAGCAAGCTGTCGTAAAAAGACAGGTGCGCACCAAAAATATCGCAGAAATAATTATCCTGCCAGCCCGCCAAATGAAACTGGCGCAGCCCTGTAAAGCACAGTTCTATTCGCGGTTTCCATTGGCTGTGAAAAACAACAAGCAATTCGTGTTGATCTGCATCGCCGTTACCCATCGCCCCTTTCTCGTCTACAAATGCGCCGCTTCGGTAATTTGCCGATACGAGGCAGGAATCGTGAAACCCGACGTAGAAGTTCAGCAATTCGTCGATATCATTTTGTGAAGCGATTTTCTGCCATCTGCTCATAGTTTTTCCTCTTTTGTGTTTTTTGAAGCAAATCTCAGGAAAGAATGCGATCCGCAAAGGAGACGCCGTCCGTAGCGCCGTTGACGTGCAGCAAATCCAGAACCGTCGCGCCCAAATCGGCAAACGTCGGACGCGTATGCAGGTTCCCGCTGCGGACACGCTTGCCCATCACCAGAACCGGCACGTATTCCCGCGAATGATCCGTGGATGGCGTCGCAGGATCGCAGCCGTGATCCGCGGTGACTATCACAAAATCATCGTCGCGCAGGCACGCGAGAAGATCTCCCAGCTGGCGGTCGAAACGGGTCAGCGCACCGGCATAGCCGTCCACATCGTTGCGGTGGCCGTACACCATATCGAACTCCACCAGGTTCACAAAGCACAGCCCGCTGAAGTCTTCCTTTGCCAGCGCCAGCGTCTTTTCCATGCCGTCGTCGTTGCTGACAGTCTTTATCTGCCGCGTGATCCCCTTACCTGCAAAAATATCGAAAATTTTTCCCACGCCGATACAGTCCAGACCGGCCCCGACGATATAATCGAGCGCCGTTTCGCGCGGCGGCGGGAGGGAAATGTCATGACGGTTCGGGGTGCGGACAAAGTTCGGGTATTCCCCCACAAAGGGACGCGCAATCACACGTCCCACCGCGTTTTCGCCCGTTAAAATGGAACGCGCGATCTCACAGTACCGGTACAACTCCGGCACAGGCACAATTTTTTCGTGCGCCGCCACCTGGAACACACTGTCCGCAGAGGTATACACGATCAGCGCGCCCGTTTCCAGATGCTGCTGTCCGTAATCGTGGATCACCTGCACCCCGGAATACGGCTTATTGCACAGTACGCCGCGCCCGGTGCGCCGGGAAAATTCCTCGATGATCTCTTTGGGGAAGCCGTCCGGATAAGTCGGCATCGGCCTGTGGGAGATCAGCCCCGCCAGTTCCCAGTGGCCCGTGGTGGTATCCTTTCCGCGCGACTGCTCCGCCATCCGTCCGTACGCGCCGCGCGGCTCCTTTTCCGGCTGCGTGCAGTTCACGCCGTCAATATTGAACAGCCCCGCCCGCTTCATATTCGGCGTATGGAACGCCGGGCTTTTTGCCACGGACGCCAGCGTGTTGCTGCCCTCGTCGTGGAAATCAGCCGCGTCCGGAAGCTCCCCGACGCCAAAGCTGTCCAGGACAATCAGAAAAATCCGCCTGCTCATCTTCCGCCCTCCTTTTCCCGGTCCGCCGCGATCAGCCTGCGGATCGCCTCTACCGCCGTTTTGACGGCTTTCTCCGTGTCGTGCTCCTGCACGTCCTCCAGGCCCGCGGCGCGGCGCGTCTGGTTTCCTATCACAAGCAGGACCGTCCCGGCACGCACCCTGCGCGCAGCGGCTACCAAAAACAGCGCGGCGGATTCCATCTCCGATGCGAGCGCGCCGCATCGCATCCATGCCTCCCACTTATTTTTGAGTTCATATCCAACCGGCATACTGTCGGGATCATGCTGTCCGAAAAAGGAATCCTTGCACTGCACCACGCCCACGTGGACGCGGTCCCCCGCCGCCCGCGCGGCCTGCACAAGGGCCGTTGTCACTTCAAAATCGGCTACCGCCGGGAACTCCATCGGCGCGTACTCCCGCCCTGTTCCCTCCATGCGGATCGCCCCTGTCGCCACCACAAGATCTCCGCCCAGCACTTCCATCTGCATCCCGCCGGAGGTGCCGACGCGCAGAAACGTATCCGCGCCGCAGTGGATCAATTCCTCCATGGCGATAGACGCGGACGGCCCGCCGATTCCCGTCGACGTTACCGATACCTTTTCACCGCAGAGCGTCCCCGTATAGGTGGTGTACTCCCTGTTGGATGCAATTTTCTGCGGATTATCAAAATACTTTGCAATTTTCCCGCACCGTCCCGGATCTCCGGGCAGAATCACGTACCGCCCTACATCCCCGGGCTTTAAATGGGTATGATATTCATATCCGCTCGCATAAGGACCAGACATTGTTCTCCCTCGCTTTCCCGGCGCGTCCGGCAATCTGCCTAAAATCATCCCGATTCGCGCCGTTTCTATGACAATACTTTTCTAAATCATACCATTTATTTTTCATTTCCGCAAGAAACGGCAAAATAAATTTGTGCTGATGATTTCTTCTTTCCTCATTTTGTGCTATAATATCCGCATACTACCATAAATGCGGGCGCAGGACGGGGCTCCAATATTAGGAGGATGTATGAAAGAGGTTTTTGATATTTCTGAGCAGGACGCTTTTTCAAAGATATATCGCTTTTTGGATCCGGAATATTCGTACCGGATCGCCAGGCAGATGGAACAGTTCCGCACCAACGAGGTTCTGGGCTACCGCACTGCCGGTTCCCGCGCCGAATACCTGACCGGCGAGATGATTTGCCGCGAAATGCGCGAAATCGGTCTGGACGTTTCCAAGGACGCCTTTACCCTCGACGGCTGGGATTTTCGGCGCGCCCGCCTCTATTTCCGAGACGGAGACGGCCGCGAACAATGCGCTGAGCTTGGGAGCTATCAAACGGATTTCCATACAGACGGAAAACGCCTCTACCGGCTGATCTGCGCCGGACGCGGTACTGCCGACGAAATCAGCCGGCTGGATGTGCGCGGGAAGCTCGTTCTTGTCGAGATCGATCAGCGCGGCGAATGGTGGATCAACTATCCTGCCTATCAGGCTCACCTCCACGGGGCTGCCGCTGTCATCGCCGTACAGCGGGACGGCTATGGCCAAATCCATCCCGACTCCCTCAACGCGCAGAACATCTCCGGTCCCGCCGACGCCCCCGCGTTCTCTCTTTCCCTGACGGATGCGCGGCGGATGGGGATCCTCTCCTTCGGCAAGGAGATCGACGTCCTGTTTGATGCGGAATCCTCCATCATTCCCAAAGCAGTTTCCTACAATATCACCGGCAGGCTCGAGGGCGAGGAAAAGGACAGCCTGCTTTTAATGTCCGCGCACTACGATTCCTATTTTGAGGGCTTTCAGGATGATAATACCGCCGTTGCCATGATGCTCTGCATCGCGCGTGCAATCGTGAAAAGCGGCTATCGTCCCCGCAAAACCATGATATTCTGCGCGATGGCCGCCGAGGAATGGGGCGTGATCAATTCCCGCTACGATTGGTCCACCGGCGCATACAACGAAGTTTTTGGACTTCATCCCGAGTGGCAGGGCATGGCTGTGCTGGATATCAACCTTGAGCTTCCCGCCCATGCACATGGCAGAAGTCATGCTGTGCGCAGTGTATGGGAATACCAGCCGTTTTTGAACCGTATTCTGGAACAGATTTCCCCGAAAAATACCGTTTATCCGGAAAAGGCCCATGTGGTATCCCCTATTCTGACATGGTCCGATGATTTTTCCCTCGCCATCGCCGGGATTCCCTCGCTTGTCAATGACTTTGCGGAGGGTCCTTTCATGGAAACGCACTATCATTCCCAGTTCGACTGCGGCGATTCCTATGACGAGGATGTGTATTTCTATCACCATCAGCTGTATGCGCGCATCCTGCTGGAATATGACAGAATTACTGCCGCTCCGCTCGACTTCTCTGTGCGCGTGCGTGCCCTGCGCAATTCCGCCGGGGACACGCCGGAGGCGGATATCCTGCGCGCTGCTGCGGACCGGGCGATCCCGCTGGCGGAACGGCTGGCCGGTCTTGTCCGGGAACTGAATTGTTCCGGAAGGACGCCGCCGTCCGTTCCGGGGCGGTGCTCTCTGAACCGGACGCTTTTGACGATCTTCCGGTTCTGTGAGGACTGCTTTGTCCGCCTGACCTGGGAGGATTCCCCCATCTTTCCGCATGAGTATGCGCAAACGAATCTCAAGCTGCTCACAGACGCTGTGGAACGTCTGGAACGGCAGGATATTCCCGGAGCGATCTCCGTCCTCTCAAAAATCGACAACAACGCATATGCCTGCTCCTTTGAGCGCGAGGTGTTCGATTACTTCACCGATTACGCCGTCAATCAGCCTGCCAGCCGTCTGATGTGGGGCGCAGGACGTCTGATGGGCCATGTGGACCTATTTTGCGTCCTGCGTTCTCTGCGGGAAGCACAGTCGTCCGGACGCACGGATCTCTCAGGAGAGCTTGACGTCCTCCGCCAGTACTTGGAGGAGCAGTCCATCCTGCTGGCTTCCTCTCTGCGTCAGGAGGCTGCGGATCTCGATTCCTTGACACAGCTTCTTTCTTCCGCTCTGCGGTATTTTGAGAAAAATGCGGACGGCAATCCACAGCCATAAAAATGGATGGACAAGACGTGCCGCAAACTAAAAATGCAGGACAGTCTGCAAAAAAACGGCAGCCGTCAAAAGAATCGGCCCTCAAGGGAAGCTGTTTTGGCTTCGTTTGGGGGCCGATTTTTGTGCAACGATAAAAAGCACGCGGTGCAACTCGTACACCGCGTGCTTTCAATGGCGGAGAGGATGCGACTCGAACGCACAATGCCTTGCGGCACACCACATTTCCAATGTGGCTCCTTACCATTAGAATACCTCTCCATGGCTTATTTTTTCTGTTGTTTTCAGGCAACGATGGTATTATATCGGATCTTGGAGAAAAAATCAAGTCTTTTTTTTAATTTTTTCAAAAAAATTTTCGGGAGCCCGGAAATGCGCGCCGAAAACCAGCGTCGGGCTCCCAAGAATGTCAGATTGTAAGCTCCAAACCGTCGTATGCGATATGATATCCGTGGGATACGGCGCGCGCCTCTGTTTCCTCGTGCAGGCCGTTCCATTCATGGGAAAGATGCGTACCGTAAATCTGCGTCCCCTGATCCGCAATCCCCAGCGCACGCATTTTTTCCACTGCCGCCGCAACCTTGCTTTCGTTCAGATGGCCGCCGTGGATCTGATCCAGGCCGTAGGTGTGATCCAGAAATGCCAGATCCAGATGGTATCTTTGCAAGATTTCCCAAGCCTCCTGCGTCAATTCCAGCAGGTCCGTCGCATACAGGACAGCTTTCCCGTGATATTCTATCACATAGACCAGCGATTCAATCCGCTTGTCATGCGCCGAATCAATCCCCGTGATCCGGTACTCCCCAAGCTGCACCGTCTCCCCTGATTTCAGCAGGTGGAGCGAGAAATTCATATTTTCCTGCCATCGCGGATCCGTAAGATCCATGTCCGGTTCATTTTCCCGAACCCAATGGTTCATATCGGCGCACGTTCCGCGGGAGCACACGATGTTCAGATGCTCCAGCGACTGCGTGCCGTAATCGTCCCACCGGGTGACAAAATGTCCCGCGTCAAAGTGATCGGAATGGGAATGAGTCTGCACCAGATAGCGGATCCTGCCCAGATCGACGTTGTACATCTCCGCCATCGCGCCCAGATCAGGGCTGAGATCCAGAAGCATTTCATCGTTGATCAGGATCGACGACCGCTTGCGGATGCTTTTGCCGCGCTGGATCCGCGCCCGGCGGCATGTCTCGCAGTTGCAGAACATCAACGGGACACCTGTCGCCGCGCCCGTTCCCAGCACCTTTATCTTCATTGTGAAATTCTCTCCCCTTTCTTTGGACCGCAAAAAACAGAAAGCCGGATCTGTTTTCACAAAACGATCCGGCAATACTGTTACCTCTTTAGAAAACGCCTGCCGGAATCCGTAAAGCTTCCAACCAGAATCATGATAAAATCGATCAGGGTGCCAATTCCAAATATCCCAAGCGTACACAGCCAGAGGATACCTGTGCCGATCTTCCCGACATAGAAACGATGGATTCCCAAACCGCCCAGGAAAAAGCAGAGGATCAGAGCAACCCACTTGCTTTTCGGGCTGATTCCGGCGTCACCCGCGCCGCCCATGTTATTTGTATTGACATTGGAATTCGTATTGTTGATGATAATGGTCGGCTGCTGCGGATATGACTGCTGATAGCCTGCCGCCTGCGCCTGCTGAACCCCCTGAGGCTGCACCGGCTGCTGATACTGGCTTGGTACCGATGAAACCGGAGGCTGCACTTCCATCGGCTGGGCTGGCTGGAAAGCCTGCTGATCCGCGTTAGCAGGCTGTGCAGCCGGCGTTCCGCAGCTTGTGCAGAAATTCCCAGTAACCTCCGCGCCGCAATTTGTACATTTCATGATATGTCCCCTCCTGAAAAATGTAATTTCTGCTTCTATTATAGCGAATTATGAAAGCTGCTTTTTGCTTTTATAGAAATAAGCAGGATTTTTATTCCTTACAGAAGTTATTCATTTTCAGGTGTAATTTCAACCATATGGATCGCTCCGTTTTCCATGGACGCAATCCGGAAACGGAAGCCCTGGAAATCGGCAAAGGCATCCTTTTCCGGCAGTTTTCCCTGTAACTCCAGCTCGTGGCTGAGCAGCTCGCCGAGCGTCAGGCCGGAATCGGCAGGGACATGACGCAGGGGCTTGATATCCCGGATTTTTGAGGATGCCAGAAACAGGTATCTGTCGGTGCGGTCAAACGAGCTGATAAACAGATATTTACGGATTGCAAACACCGCGGCAATCGCCAGGATCCCGACGAGCGTCTCCCAGGTGGAGGTGTGCTGCACCACAAGCTCTCTGGCAATCGCGTACAGCAGAACCTCGATAGCCGCGCCCGGCGTATGCTTAATCAGCATTTTAATAAATTCCACACCGATCACAAGGCCCAGCGCGGACGACAAAAAATCATCAAATTGGGATAACTCCATCAGTTCCCCGGAAAAAACACCGATATCCCACAGCAGCTGGATCCCCGAAAGCGCAATGGCAAGCAGCACGATCGCCGAGACTGCAATCTCCAGCACATCCGTCACAAACGACAGCGCCTCTGTAATCTTCTTTTTCATCCAATCCCCCCGAATGGTAAGTGAAAAATGAAAAGTGAATAGTGAATAGTTTGTTTTGCCCGGCCGGGCGATACGATAGGGCTGAGATGCTCATATAAAAATATTTCTAACCAGCCTGCCACCGCGACAGAGTATTTGAAGTTATCGAAATTTCAGCGACCGGAGGGAGCGATCCGCGTTTTACGTGCAGGCTTAGCCTGCCTTAGCCTGCCTTAGCCTGCCTTAGCCTGCCTTAGCCTTGTCGAGGAAGTCTGTAAAATATGGGGGAAGCTCGCTCTGCACTTCAATCCACCGCCCATCCCGCGGATGGCGGAACCCGATAAAAAACGCGTGCAGGCACTGTCCGTGCAGCGAGGTAATCACCTTTTTCGGACCGTAGACGGGATCCCCCGCCACCGGATGGCCCAAATACGCCATATGCACCCGGATCTGATGGGTGCGTCCCGTCTCAAGCCGCAAACGGACGTGCGTAAACCCCTGATACCGCTGCAAAACCTCATAATGCGTCACGGCCGGACGGGAATTTTTGTCCGTCACCGCCATCTTCTTCCGATCCGTGGGATGCCTGCCGATCGGCGCATCCACTGTGCCGCAGTCCTGCTTGAGATCTCCATAGACGACCGCCTGATACATTCGCGTGAAGGAATGCTCCTTGATCTGCTCCGCAAGGTTCTGATGGGCAAAATCATTTTTCGCCACAATCAAAAGGCCGCTGGTATCCTTATCGATGCGGTGCACAATCCCCGGCCGGAGCACACCGTTGATGCCGGAGAGTGAATCCCCGCAGTAGGCCAGAAGGGCGTTCACAAGGGTCCCGGATTCATTCCCCGGCGCGGGATGCACCACCATCCCCTTCGGCTTGTTCACCACCAGCAGGTCGCTGTCCTCATAGCGGACGTCAAGCGGAATCGCCTCCGGCAGAATATCGAGCGGCTTGGGATCCGGAAGATATACGGTGATTTCCTCCCCTGCCGCCGCGCGATAGTTTTTCCCAAGCGGCGTATCCGATTTCCGGACACAGCCCTCCTCCATCAGCTTTTGGATCGCGGAACGGGTCATCGCGTCGAGCCGATCGCTGAGTATTTTATCGAGACGGGCGCCGGATTCCTGTTCCGTGATGAGGATAGTGCGCGTTTCCATTATTCCGCGTCCCTCCGCTCGCTGAAAAACAGGACGTGCACCATCACCAGCACCGTACCGATGACGACACAGCAGTCTGCAAAATTAAAGACAGGCGGGAAAAAAGAAACGTGGATGTAATCCACCACAAAACCGAGCACCAGCCGATCGATGAGGTTCCCGATCCCGCCGGAAAGGATGAGCACCGCCCCCAGCCTGGACCAGACAGTATGATGGCGGTAGCGGAACCACAGGAAAATCACAGCGGCTGAAATCAGCACTGTGAGGACGACAAAGAACCAGATCCGGTTTTGCAGGATGCCGAATGCTGCGCCGCGGTTTTCCACATAGGTAAAATCGAGCAGACCCGGTATCACCTGGACAGAACCAACCGGCGCAAGACGGTCGAGAACGATATATTTAATAATTTGATCGATGGCGACGCCCGCAGCGGCGAGGATTACGCCAAGCACAGTAGACAATAGTAACACTCCCGATTTTCAAAATTCAAATACTGAACCGCTTTTACACGAAAAGGGCGCGCCGGGCCAAAGCAAGGCTGGCGCGCCCTTCTTCAAAAGGCGCGGTTATTCCTGACGCTGATACCGTCCCACCGGGGAGGCGTTATCCGCCGCGACATCATACTCATTGTCAAAATTGAGGACGTCATACCGCAGATCGTGATCCGCGTCCCCGCCGGCTGCACCTGCGGCGCGCACTACGGGATCCACATGGAATTCACGCGTTGCCTCAAAGGACTCCACCGGCGTTTCTACCGCGGCGGGACGCTGCTGATCAGCTGTACGGTACGACACAGCTGCCGCCGGTGCGGCCGCCTCCTCGCGCACCGGAGCGGGAGCGGGAGTTTGTACAGGTACAGACTGCTGCGGCTGCTGTACTGGCTGCTGCGGGCGGGGCTGCTGCACCGGAGCCTGTACCGGCTGCTGCGGACGCGGAGCCGCCTGCATGGGCTGCTGCTTTGCCACAGGAGCAGGCTCAGCGCGCTGCTGGGTCGGCAGGGCGTTGATCAGCGTCAAATGCTGCTTGTACAGGCCGAGCAGCTGGGCGCGGAAATCACTGACGGATTTGCGCAGACGCTCCATTTCCTTTTTCTGCTCGACAATTTCCGCCTGCGCCCCATTGACGATCCGATCCGCTTTCAGGCTGGCGTCCTTGAGGATCACCTCAGCCTTATGGCGGGCTTCCCGGATGGAAGCGTCTCCAAGCTTCTGCGCACTGACAAGAGCCGATTTGATTTCATCCTCTTCGCTGCGGTATTCTTCAATTTTCGCGGCGAGGACATCGATCTTTTTGAGAAGCTGCGCGTTCTCAGCGGTCAGAGATTCGATCTTCTCCTTCTGCTCAATCCCCTTTTTCAGCAGGGAATCGTACGAATCGCGGACCTGATCGATGAAATTATCGACATCTTCTGTACGATATCCGGCAAAATTCGCCTTTCGGAAACTAACATTGATAATATCATTGAGCGTAAGCATAATTTTCTGATACCTCCATCAAGGTTATAGGTACTTCCGCGCCTGAAAGGAAAGGCGCCCCTTTTTGGTGGGCGGACCTACCCGATCCACCACATATCTCCCCTTTCCGCGTACGGAAAGCTTATCCCCCTCCGCAACGGGCGCGGAGGCGGACAATATCTCCTCGTGGCACAGCAGCACTGCGCCCGAGTTTATCAGCGAAGCCGCTTTCTCACGGCTGAGACCGCAGCACGCCGCTACCGCACAATCCAGGCGTGATGACGCAATCACGGCGCTGATGTGCTGGAAGCCCCGTCCCTGCGGGAGCGGTTCCTCCGCGCCGCGCGAAAGCTTTACCCCCACGCGGCCGATTTTGGAAATCTGACCGAGCAGGAAATCCGCGATCTCCTCCCGGACAAAAACAACGCTCCGCCCCTCGCCCACGAGGATATCGCCGAGAGAGGCGCGCGTGATCCCGGCCGCCAGGAAAGAGCCCAAAAAGTCGCGGTGCGTCAGCGAATCGCACGCCCTGTACCGCACCGTGACGGCACACAGCGGAAATTCCGACGGCTCCGGATCGCCGTAGTAGTCGGGGAAAGCCCCGAACATCACGCGCTCCGCGTCCTCATGGCCGCCCCACAGCAAAAAGCGAGAGAAGCCCTCCCGCCGGGCGGCACGCTGGGCAATGCCGGCCTCCCTTTCGTCCAGGAAACCGGCAAACCGCGGCTGATAGGTTTTTTCACACAGACGCACTGCATCGAGGATTTTGGCCTCAAGAAGTGCGTCGCCCGCAGACAATCCTCCCGCCATTACAGATAGACGCCGCTGCTCTCCAGCTCGTCCATCACATCCTCGCCGGTGAGATCTACGTTGTACGGTGTAATAATAAAGGTATTGGTAGCAATCTTTTTGATTTTGCCGCCGTTGGCAAACGCCACGCCGCTGAGGAAATCGATAATCCGGCGCGAAACCGCCTTATCGGTCGTTTCCAGATTGAGCACTACCGTGTGCATTTTCAGAAGCTCCTCCGCGACCGTGCGCGTTTCCTCCCCGAAATGCTCCGGCTTCGCAATCACTACCTGAAGCTGCGCCGTTGCGTGAATATTAACCACTTTGTTGTTATTCACCGACCGGCTGACGGAGGCAGTGTTCTTTCTCAGCGAATATTCCCTCTCCGGCTCGCGCTCCCTCTCGCGCTCACGCTCCCGGGCCTCAGCGCGATCCTCCTTCTCTGCGGCTTCGGCGTACTCCCCGCCGTCGTCCACCTCATAATCGTACTCATCGTCCGGCTGGTTCCACATATCCTTGATTTTCTGAACAAAGCCTGCCATATTTTATGTCCTCCTAAGTGTTACTTGTAAACTCGTGCGCCAAATAACGCGGAGCCGACACGAACCATATTTGCCCCCGCCAGGATTGCCTGCTCATAATCCGCAGACATTCCCATCGAAAGATAGTCCATACCTACATTATCTATTTTTTGAGCTCCAATGTCAACAAAATATTGTTGCATTTTCGAAAAAAATTCCATTGTTTCCGCTTCTGAAGCATCGGCGGGCGGAATTGCCATCAAACCGCGTACTTTCAGCGACGGCAAAGCGGAAATTCCTTCCAAAAGTCCGCGCAGGCCGTCGGGATCCACGCCCGATTTATTTTCCTCACGGCCGATGTTTACCTCCACCAGCACGTCCATCGACGTACCCCGCTGAACGCACTGCCGCGAGATCTCCTGCGCCAGCTTCATGCTGTCCACCGACTGGATCATGGAGACCTTCCCGATCAGCTGCCGGACTTTATTGGTTTGCAGATGGCCGATAAACTGGCAGCCGCACTGTTCCAAATCGAGCCTGTCAAACTTTTCGCACAGCTCCTGCACGCGGTTCTCGCCGATCTGGCGGACCCCCAGATGGATCGCGTGGTTGATGACCTCCACCGGGACCGTTTTCGTCGCCGCAAGCAGCGTGATATCCTCCGGCCTGCGTCCGGACTTCTCCGCAGCCCGCGCGATCCCCTCCCGGATCCGCTTCAGATTTTCTTCCACATCGGCAAACCTTGCCGCGTATTCATTCTCATGGTATGACTTTTCCGTCATAAAGATCCGTCCCTTCTATCACGACCTCATCGGAGAGCCGGATGCTTTGATCCGTCACAATCTGATCCGCGTTCTCCGAATTGGCTGTTATTTCCTCGCAAATCACGTAGCTTGTCCCGTTATACAGCGGGATAATCTGTACAAATTCTATTTCCGTGCCGTGACGCACAAATACGCCGCGCACGTTCTCGTGCACAACCGTTGTGGTATTGCCGTCCTCATCCGTGACGGTCTGTTCCACGTCCTCAAAGTGGATCGCTTTCTGGCTCACCCGGATCCCCGTATATTCCCGGATCTGGATCTGCACCGTTTCATCGCGGATCTCCGCAAGCGCCTCATCCATATAGGCGCACCGGAAAATTATAGCGGCCTCCTCCATCTGATCCCCCTGATTCACAGCGGCGATCTCGGCCGGAATCGACTCCTCGGAGACGAACGGCATCGCAATCATCACAGATTCTCCCGCGTTCTTCATCTCGTTGAACTTGATTGCGTCCTCCGCGTCCACAATACAGGCGATGTACCAGTCAAAATTCTCGCACACCTTGCCGATTGTCCCGGCGGGGATCTCCTCCGGCGTCACGCGCCTGCCGCGGATCTGCTCCACCGTCAGGGTTTCCGCTTCCTCATAGGAGAAACGGCTTTCCAGACCGTCGGCCCGCGGGATAAAGTATCCGGACACCGGGCTTGTCACCTCGCCGGTCTTTGCCGGGCTGGATGCGGCAAGGGAATCGCGCTGCGCCTGAAGGCTCGCGATTTTACTGGAAAAATCGGTGGTCTCCCCTGTGACAATCTGCTTCTCGTTGATCAGGTACAGCACGTCCTTCTGATGCTCTGTGACGGCGGTATAATCGCCGCTGTGCGCCGCATCGAGCAGCGATACCATCGCCTGGGAAATCTGTGTGTTGAGCAGATCCGGGTTTGCCGCGTATGTATCTCCGGGGCGGCTGAGCTGTGTCAGCCTGTCGATTTCCTCGTCCAGACGCTCGATCTGCTGCTGCGCCACGGCGGCCTGCGTGCTTTGGTAGATATCCGCGACCTTGCCGCCCGCCGCAACCTTACCGCCGGCCTCCATTGTATAGGCCACCACGCCGGATACCGGCTGTGAAACGAGGGTTTCTTTCCGGATCACCACGCCGGTAGTCTGCACTACGTCGGTCATCGTGGCGTACACAGCCGTTTCTGTGCGGATCTGGCTGTAATTGGCGCTGTAAATCTGATAGCCTACATAAAACAGCAGCAACGCTGCCAGCACTATTTTGATCAGCCGCTTCAGGATCGGGCTGTTTACCTTCTTGATTGCGCTCAAGGCTTCTCTCCTTTCTCTGACCAGACTAAGACAGTTTGGAGCCCGCCGCTTCACTGTTGCTCGGCAGGCTGATTCGCTTTTTTCGAGCGCGAGTTGTACGGAGTCCTCAGAGTGTAACCTCACCCTACTTTGTCCTAACTGGGCGGAACGGATATCATCGCGTGAGGGCTTACAGCCCTCAATGCTTATTGGTGTGGATCTCTTTTTGTCTGCATAAGTTTTTAGGATGTGAGAAACCGTTCTTGGCTGATTATCTGCTCCGCACAGCCGAGAACATTCTCCCAGCTTTCAAAGCGATCCACTTCTATCCAGTGAATTTCCGGATCGCGACGAAACCACGTCAGCTGGCGTTTCGCATACCGGCGCGTCTCTCTCCTGATGCTTTCCACCGCTTCCTCCAGCGGAATTTCATCCGCAAAATACGGCGCGAGTTCCTTATATCCGATCGCCTGCATCGCGGTGGCTTTTTCCTCCGGCGATTCCAGAAATCTGCGGGCTTCTTCCAGCAGTCCCGACTCCACCATCTGATCCACCCGGCGGTTGATGCGGTCGTACAGCTTTCCCCGGTCCGCAAAGGTGAGGCCCAGCATCAGCGCGCTGTACGGCGAGGGAATTTTGTGCGATTCCTCCAGCTGCTGGGTCATGGTGCGGCCTGTGGTGCGGTAGATCTCGATCGCCCGGATCAGGCGCGGGATATTATTCGGATGGATCCGTTCCGCCGACTGCTGATCAAACTGCCGCAGCTCTTCCAACAGGGCTGCGCCTCCCTCGCGCTGCGCCTTTTCCCGCAGGGCTTCGCGCAGGATGGGATCCTCCCCGCCGCCCTCGGAAAGCTGCGTACCGTGCAGCAGCGTGCGCACATAAAGCCCCGTTCCTCCGGCAAGCACAGGAAGCTTGCCGCGCGCGTAGATGTCCTGGATGCACGCGCCTGCCATCCGAACATATTCCGCGACGCTGAACGTCTGCGACGGTTCCAGAAAATCGATGCAGTGATGCGGCACGCCAAGTGTCTCCTCCGGCGTGACCTTGGCCGTCCCGATGTCCATTCCTTTGTAAATCTGCATGGAATCTGCCGACACCACCTCCCCGCCGTACTTGCGGGCAAGCTCTGCGGCAAGCCTGCTTTTGCCGGACGCCGTGGGCCCTACAACCGCCAGCACCGGGATTTTTTCCTCCGTCCTGTTACTGTATCCTTCCAAACTGTTTTTCCAGATCCTTCCTCTTCATAATGATCGATACCGGCCTTCCGTGCGGGCAGTACCGGATGTTGGGATCCTCCTCCAAGCGGCGCACCAGATCCATCAATTCCTGCGGGGAGCTTTCGTCCCCGGCCTTGACCGCCGCGCGGCACGCCACGTTGTGATACAGCCAGTCGAGGCGATCCGTGGTGAGATCCGCCCGGCTCGATTCCAGATACCCGGCCATCTCCATAACGGCCGACGCCACATCCCCGCCGTCAATCCAGAGCGGCGCGCTGCGCACCAGCACTGTCCCGGAGCCGAAATCGTCGATTTCAAACCCGGCTTTGGCAAACAGATCCGCGGCCTCGATCGCCGCCGCATAGCTGTCCTTATCGAGCGTCACCGGGACGGGCGCGAGCAGCATCTGGGAGGAATTTTCTCCGCCGCCCGTCCGCAGCTTTTCGTAGAGCATCCGCTCGTGCGCGGCGTGCTTGTCAATCAGAATCAGTTCCTCCCCGCGCTCCACCAGAATATATGTGCCGAACGCTTCCCCGATCAGCCGCTCGGGCGCTTTCTCCGCCGCCGTATGCAGCACTGCAGCTTCCGGCGGGGGATTCTCCGCGGCGGGCTCCGGTTCCCGGATAATCTCGCGCAGCGCGGGCTGAGGACGAGGCGGTTCGCTGCGGACGGCCGCCGCGCCGCTGTCATGCAGGATCACCGGCTCCTCGCGCTCCCGGTGTTTCCGCGGGATCGGCGCATCTGCGCGGAATCTGGGATCCGCCTCATCGTCGTCAACCTCAATATCGATATTGGCCTGACGCACCCTCGGCGGTTCTGACGCTGGATGCCATCCCTCCGGCATAGTGACAGGACGCACCGCCGCTGTCTGCGGCTTCTGGCTGTTTTCTTCCGCAGTCTCTTTCTCCGGGATCTCCGCCGGAGGTTCCGGAGATTTTACGGCAGGCGCGCTTTCTGCAGGGATCGCTGTCCGTACAGGCTCCGGATCCCCGGACGGCGCAGCCGTTTCCGATCCGGCGGCTGGTTCCTGACGGAATTTGAGGACGGAGGGAGAATCTCCTTTGTTGAGCGCCGTGCGTACCCCGTGGTACACCGCGTCAAAAATAGGCTTTTCATTGAGGAACCGCACTTCCAGCTTGGCGGGATGGATATTGACGTCCACCGCTTCAAACGCCATGTGGATATGCAGCACACACGACGGGAATTTCCCGACCATGATGGAGCCTTTAAAAGCCGTTTCCAGCGCGATCTGTGCGGTGCGGCTGTGAATGTACCGCCCGTTGAGGAAGAAATGCTGCATACTGCGGTTGGGGCGCGACGCGGCCGGTTTGCTGACAAAGCCTGTTATCCTCACACCGCCCAGCTCATACTCAACAGGGATCAGCCCCGCCGTGAAGTCCTTGCCGTACACGGCGTAGACAGCCGATTTCAGGCTCCCGCCGCCGGGGGTGTGCAGCGTTTCTTTGCCGTCGCGGATCAGCCGGAGCGACACCTCCGGGTGCGACAGCGCCATGCGATCCAGCACACCGGCTACGGAATTTGATTCAATGGTATCCTTTTTGAGGAATTTCATGCGGGCAGGCGTATTGTAGAACAGGTCGCGCGCAATCAGCGTCGTGCCCACCGGACAGCCGACGTCCTCACATTCGCCGCCGTCGCCGCCCTCAATGACGTACCGCGTCCCGATCTCGTCCTCCGGCCTGCGGGTGATCAGCTCCACCCGCGACACGGCGCAGATCGACGCGAGCGCCTCGCCGCGGAATCCCAGCGTTGCGATCGAATCCAGATCGTCCTGTTCCCTGACCTTGCTTGTGGCGTGGCGCAGGAAAGCAACCGGCACATCCTCGCGGGCCATGCCGCAGCCGTTATCGGTCACGCGCAGATAGGTTGTGCCGCCGTTTTTGATTTCGACCGCGACGGTATCCGCGCCCGCGTCTATGGAATTTTCCACCAGCTCCTTGATTGCCGACGAGGGACGTTCCACGACCTCCCCCGCCGCGATCAATTCGGCTACATGTCTGTCCAATAAATTTATTTTTCCCATTTTTATCCTTTCTAAGCAGGCACCTGCAATGAGCAGATCGCGCTACGCGGCGGGCTAAGCCTGTACACACCTGCGGTGAGCAGAACGCGCCGCGCATCGTAACCTCCGCGGCAGGCTAAGCCTGCACATAATCCGTGTCGTGCGCCGTGACCTCCGCGGTCAAGGCTAAGCCTTGACGTAAAACGCGGATCGCTCCCTCCGGTCGCTGAAATGCCGTTTCACATTGGCACTGTGTCGCGGTGGCGGGCTTATCGGAGTGCGCGCCTTTGGCGCGCACACTTTCGGAAATGCGAAGGCATTTCCGAACCGGAGGATCCACACAGACCAAGCATTGGGCCGCAGGCCCACCGCGCTGCGCTGCTCCGGGCTATGTCAGCGCGTACCAGCCTGCGGAGACTCGGACGCGAGGTACGATTGCCGCAATCATAAACTAAGATCGGAGGGATCAGCCCGGACAAAAAAGCCAACGCGCTCTTACTACGGCTACTCCCATCTCAAAGGTTTCCGGCCGTGGGGGTGTGGGGGACACGGCCAGAGGGCTCCCCCACAGGGGAATCTTTAAGGGGGACATAGTCCCTCTTAAATGGTCTTTTGCATCCTTTTCTTCCAGAAGAAAAGGATGGGCCGGGGGTGTTAGGGGGCGGCCCGAACGCCCCTTTCGCCGGGACCTCGCAGGTCCGATAGATCATATTCCGGTGAAGCCTGCGGCTTCAAATATTTCCGCCCCGCTCGAGCAGAGCAAATAATCCCAGCTGGGTGAAGCTGAAAGTTTCAAATTGCGCGCGCCCGGGCAGGGTGAAAACTCCTTGACGCTCAGTCCTTGAGCAGTCTGCTCAATTCAAAAAGCTGGTTCATGCACTCAATGGGCGTGAGGGTGTTCACATCCATCTCCCGCAGGCGGCGCAGCGCCTCCTGCTCCCCCGCGGGCGCAAACGTGATCTGCGCGGGCTCCTCCTGCGGCTGGGCGCGCTCCGCCCTTTTCTTCGCCGCGGCCTGACCGTCCCCCTCCATCTCCTTGAGGATCTGCTTCGCACGATGAATAACACGATCCGGGATCCCGGCAAGCTTCGCCACCTCAATACCAAAGCTGTCGTCTGCGCCGCCGCGCACGATACGCCGCAGGAACGTGATATCGTCGCCGCGCTTCTTGACGGCAATATTGTAATTCTTCACCCCGGCGACCTCGCCCTCCAGCGCGGTGAGTTCGTGGTAATGCGTGGCAAAAAGCGCCTTCGCGCCGATCCGCCGCTTGTCCGCGACGTATTCCAGCACGGCCCGCGCGATGCTCATCCCGTCAAAGGTGGACGTTCCGCGGCCAATCTCGTCGAGGATCAATAGGCTGTCCCGCGTAGCGTTTTGCAGGATCTCCGCCACCTCGCTCATCTCCACCATGAACGTGGACTGCCCCGACGAAAGATCGTCCGACGCGCCGACGCGCGTATAAATACCGTCCACCACGCCGATCTCCGCCTCCGATGCCGGGACAAAGCATCCCGCCTGCGCCATCAGCACAATCAGCGCGATCTGACGCATATAGGTCGATTTGCCCGCCATGTTTGGCCCTGTGATGATCGCCACGCGGTTGTCTCCGGAATCCAGCTCCACGTTGTTCGGCACAAACGGCGCGCCGCGCGAAAGCGCCTCCACCACCGGATGGCGGCTGTCCTTGAGGATGATTTTCCCGCTGAGATTGATCGTCGGCCGGACGTAATCATTGGCGGCGGATACCTCCGCAAAGGACGTGAGAACATCCAGCTGCGCGATCATGGACGCCGTGTTCTGAACGCGCGAAAGCTGGTTCGCGATCTGGGTGCGCACCTCGTCGAACAGCTGCGTTTCCAGCTGGATCGAACGCTCGTGCGCGCCTAGGATACGGCTTTCCAGATCCTTGAGCTCCGGCGTGATGAACCGCTCGCAGTTGGCAAGCGTCTGCTTGCGCACATACTCCGGCGGCGCCTGATTCTTGTAGGAATTGGAGATCTCTATGTAATACCCGAATACACGGTTGTACCCGATTTTCAGCTTGGGGATGCCGGTGCGCTCGCGTTCCTTGGCTTCGATCTGTGCCAGGAATCCCTTGCCGTTCGTCATATCGCCGGTGAGCTGATCCAGCTCCTCGCTGTATCCGGGACGGATGATCCCGCCCTCGCGGATGGAGAACGGCGGATCGTCCACAATGGCGCGGTTCACCAGATCGCAGATGTCGTCAAGGGGATCGATGTCCTGATAGAACTGGCAGAGCATCGACGATTTGGATTCCCGGATCGCCTCGCGCAGCGCCGGCAGGCGCGACGCCGCTGTCCCGAGGGAACGCAGCTCGCGGCCGTTGGCGGAGCCGTAGACCACACGGGTCATCAGCCGCTCCAAATCGTAGATCCCGGAGAGCTGCTCCGAGACGGCGTCCCGCATCATGGCGTCCTCCACAAGCTCCTGCACCGCGTTCTGGCGGCGCACAATCTGCGCCGGGCTGAGCAGCGGCCGTTCCAGCCACGAGCGGATCAGACGCTTGCCCATCGCCGTTTTGGTACGGTCCAGCGTCCACAGCAGGGAACCTCGCTTCTCCTTGGTTCGCATCGTTTCCACGAGTTCGAGGTTCCGCCGGGCATTCAGATCGAGGCGCATGAACTGCGCGGTCGTGTACATCTCAAATTTATCGAGACGCTCCATGCCGGTACGCTGGGTGCGCTCCACATATTTGAGCAGCGCGCCGATCGCCCGCACCGCCTCCGGCTTGCCCTCCAGCTCCAGATCAGACAGGGAATTGCCCCCGAACTGGCGCAGCGTCAGCTGCATGCCGTCCTCGAGGGAATAATCCGCCTCACCCAGACATTCCAGCGATGTGCTCAGCCGCTCGCGGAAAAATTCCGGCAGTCCCTGAAGCGACGTCACATCCGGATGGATCAGCGTTTCGCGCGGGGAAAAACGGCTCATTTCGTCCTTGATCCGCTGCTCCAGACGCTGCTGCGAATCCTCCTCCAGCAGCGTGGCGCGCAGCTCCCCGGTGGAGACATCCGCGAAGCACAGCCCCGCCCGCAGGTGATCCACAAAAATGGAGCACAGATAGTTATTTTTCGTTTCGTCGAGCATACTGCTCTCCACGACGGTGCCCGGCGTGATGACGCGGATCACGCCGCGCTTGACGAGCCCCTTTGCCAGAGCGGGATCCTCCATCTGCTCGCAGATAGCCACCTTGTACCCCTTGGCGAGCAGCCGGGCGGCGTACGTCTCGTAGCTGTGGAACGGCACGCCGCACATCGGCGCGCGCTCCTCGAGGCCGCAGTCGCGGCTGGTGAGGGTCAGCTCCAGCTCGCGCGAGGCAAGCTTCGCGTCGTCGAAAAACATCTCGTAAAAATCCCCCAGCCGGAAGAACAGGATCGTATCCGGGTTCAGCTCCTTAATTTCAAAGTACTGCCGCATCATGGGCGATAAATCTGCCATATTTCGTAAATCCCCTTATCCGTTTGAATATCCGTTTCGAGTCCGTCCGGCTGCGCCGGGGTGAGGGTGTCTGAAAAAGCCGTTCCCCGGCACGGCCCTTTCAGATAAACTCACCGCCCCGCCGATCGTGTGGATCAACGGGGCGATTTCCTGACGTTTCAGCCGGTATCAGTGGCATCCGGCGCAGCTGCCGCAGTCCCCGCCGCACGAGCTGGGATCGTAGTCCGCCGTATCCGGATCGCCGCCCTCCGCGGACTGCGTGATGATCGCGTTGATCCGCTGGAGCAGGGCGTCCATCGCGTCCTTGGCCTCATTGTAGGCGATCATGTTGGGATTCTGCATCACCGTGGCATAGCACTGGCGCAGTTCCGTATTCAGCTGCTGGAGCTTTTCATCAGAGCGGTTCTCCTTGGCGGCCTCGTTCTGGATCGCCATGCGCTTGATGTTAAAATCACCGATCAGAGCCTGGAGCTCCGCGTCGGCGTCCGCCTTCTGCTGGACCATCTGAAGCGTGATAAAACGCTCGTCCTTCTGAAGCTCTCTGCAAAGCTCACGGGTCATTTCAATAATATCCATTCTGGTTCCTCCATTGTACGCCGGGGATGTCCGGCCATATAAAATTTATTTTCCGGGGCGCGGAAACCGCAGTCCCCCTTTGAAAATCTCTGAGACAAGGCCATGCCGTTCCGCATGGACACTCCGCTGCGGAACGGCTTATTCCTCCGCAAACCTGCCGCGCAGGATAAAATTCCCGGCGGAGGTGATCGCAACGTCCGCGAACGAACCGATTCTTTCGGCAGGCCCCTCTGTTTCGACAATCAGATTGCCGTCCGTGCGGCATTCCAGCAGCCCGGTCTTTTCGTTGATTCCCTCGACGAGCACGCGCTCCGTCCGGCCTACCATCGCGGCGCACCGCACCGTGGAGATCTCCTCCTGCGTCCGCAGCAGCTCCGCCATCCAGCGGGCCTTTTCCTCGTGCGGGATGGGGTCGTCCATTTTGGCCGCGCGCGTCCCCTCCCTCGGGGAATAGATAAAGGTGAACAGCGAGGTGAAGCCCACCTCGCGGATCAGACTGAGAGTATCGCAGAATTCCTCGTACGTTTCGCCCGGGAATCCGACAATCACGTCGGAGGTGAGGGAAAGATCCGGGATTTTCTGCTTGGCATAGGATACCAGCGAGAGGTATTTTTCGCGGTCGTACCGGCGGTTCATCTCGCGCAGGACGCGATCGTTGCCCGACTGGAACGGGAGATGCACATGGTGGCTGATGTGTTTGGAGGCCGCTATTGTGTCAAACAGCTCGTGGGTCGCATCCTTGGGATGGGACGTCATGAACCGGATGCGGTAATCGCCCTCCGTCTCGTCGAGCCGGCGCAGGAGCTCCGCAAAGCTGATGGGATCCTCGAGCCCCTTGCCGTAGGAATTGACGTTCTGCCCCAGCAGCGTGATGTCCTTATACCCCTCGGCCACAAGAGCGCGGAATTCCTCCACAATGGCCTGCGGGCTGCGGCTGCGTTCTCGGCCGCGCACATATGGCACAATGCAGTACGAACAGAAATTATCGCAGCCGTACATGACGGTGAGCCACGCCTTGAAGCGGCTGTCGCGGTGCACTGGGAGTCCCTCCGTGATGACAGGGGATTCCCCGCCGCGTGCAAACACGCGCCTGCCTCCGGTGATGGTCTCGTAAAGCAGCTCGGGGAGCCGGTGGATCATATGGGTGCCGAACACAAGGCTCACAAACGGAAAGCTCTTGCGGATCCGTTCGGCGGCGTGCTCCTGTTCCATCATGCAGCCGCACACGGCGATGATCTGGGACGGGTGGCGCCGCTTGCTGTTCTTGAGCGCGCCCACGTTTCCAAACACGCGATCCTCCGCGTGCTCGCGCACAGCGCAGGTATTGAACAGGATGAAATCGGCGTCCTCCTCGGTCTCCGTGAACTGGAAGCCCATGCGCTCCAACAGGCCCTTTATTTTTTCGCTGTCAGCGACGTTCTGCTGGCAGCCATACGTCCGGATATAGGCCAGCGGCACCTGTCCCATCGCCCGGACCGTCATAATCTGGGATACTTCGGCGGCATATTCCTCCTGGGAACGGCTGTCCGCAGGAGCAAGGAGATTTTCCTCCAATGCGCTACCTCCTTAATCTTATGGTTGATAGTTTTTCCGATGGCACTGTCCACATGCCATTCTGTGTTATTATAGCACATTTCCCCACCTCCATCAAGCCCCAGACAACAGCGGATCAGACCGAAAACAACAGCCGTCAAAAGCCGGATTCTACTTTACAGAAGCCCGGCACTCATGCTATAATAATTTTAGTTACTTTCAACTAACTCATCTGGAAAGAGGGGTTGCTTTATGCTGCGCAGCGATATCCAGATTGTCCTGCTGGCGGGATCAGTCATTCTTCTGTTTCTGTCGCCAATCCTTGCGGAATTGATCATCGGCCTGTTCACCGAATTTGACGCAAATCTGCCCGGACTTTTATCTCTTCGGGAAGATCTCTCCCTTTCGCTGAAGTTTGTCAGTTTAACGGCAGGATGGCTTCTCCTGCGAAGCAAACAAAAATAATGTTTGCCCCGGCGATCCGCAATAGTTGTCGGATAAGCCGGGGCATTTCTGCTGTTTCAGATCAATCAGTCAGCCGCTTCTTTGGCAGGACGGTAGAGCATGGGCGCAAGCTTCCATCTCTGCACGCGGCGGTAAAGCGGCCCGCTTGTATGGCGGTTGACCGTCAGCAGGCGATCGTACCCTCCTTGCCTCAGATAGCCGCGGATATCCGACGCGCTTTCCCCTTCCCGGAGCAGGACGTCCACACAATACAGAATCACCGACGGAATTTTTTCATGCGTGAACAGATCGAGCAGTTCTTTCTGATCCGGACAGCACGCCTTGAGCCTTGTCTCGATCCGGCGCATGGAATCCACATACTGGAAAATATCGCGTCCGTAGTTCAGCGTTTTGCCGCGCTTCATCTCAAGCTCCGGATATCTGCGCATCACCGTGGGCGACTGCGCGGGCGCTTTCGCCGCCAGCAGGCAGCGGTAAATAAACTCCTCCGAATAGCCGACGGCGTTCGTGATCTCAAAGGAAATATGATTCTCCAGCAGGAGGCTCCGGCGAAACAGGATCGCGGACATGTCCATCTGGATTTCGCCTTTGACCACACTTTTCAGAAGCTCCGGCCCGCTCAGCCGCTTGGGCGCCAGAATATTGATAGCGCGGCGGCTGGCAAGCTTCGCCTCCGCCTCGTTTGCGCTTCCGTATATCAAATCAGCCTCCATGCGGCGGGCCGTTTCCAGATATCCGCGGATAAAATCACGGTAAAGACGCCGCGCAAAGATAAAGGAGACGTACTCGCCCGCAGCTTTCTGCAAACCTGTATTCAGCGCAGCCGGAACCGTCCCCGGGCCGTTCTGCACCACGCATCCGTGGATCTCCCGGCCCTTGATAAACTGCACAGCCTCCCAAACCGTGCGGTCGCTCGAGCCCATATCCACAACGATGATTTCCTTTTCCAGACCCTCTGTCTGCGTTTCCATAAATTGGAGGATCCCCGGCAGTTCCCGCTCTGCATCCTTTACGGGAAGTATGATCGATAACTCCAACGCCTGCATGATAAAATCCCTCCGTTGCCAAAGCGAAGTCTGTGGAAAATATTTTTTGATGCTCTTTCCCGCTTTCTAGTATAGCACAATCCGCCGCGGAAAAAAGATGTAAAATCAA
>DVHF01000048.1 GCA_018712265.1 Candidatus Gallacutalibacter pullicola | reverse complement strand
TTCTTTAAACGCGGATTTATGTGATATTTCCTGTTTGTGAAATCAAGCAGCGGCAGCCAAAGGTGATAGAATAACTGAGCGTCTTCCGGTGACAGCGTCATCCGATTCACTCTCCCCTTTTCAAATTTCGATATTTTTACGAAGCCTGCGGATTTGTCCCTGTTTCGTATTTCTGCTGTGACAATCATATCACAGCGGGCCTGTTTTAGCAAGGAAGATGCAGATTTTATGAGTGGAATCCCCGATGATTTTTCGGGAAAAAACATCGGGCGGAACTGTCGATAAGTTCCGCCCGCCCTTTGCGCAATCCATTATCCAGTTCAAAATTCACTTGGGGAATAGCGGATCGTCACCACAATCACGGTTTTCTTTGCCTCATCAATCCGAAAAACAGCGGTGTAGTTCTGCACAAAAAGCTGCCGGTATCCCCGATTGGCATAGGCTCCTCGTTTCCGTTCCGGGCAGCGGTAGGGCATCGTCTCCAATGACAGGATGGCATTCTCGAGCCGGCCCGCCAGATTGAGAGCCGTTCCAGGTTCCAGCAGCGTATGGGCGATGTAATCATAGATACCGTCCAAATCCCGCAGCGCCCGGCTTGTCAATTTCACGCTGTATTTATCCAAAATGCTTCCTCTTTAAAGAAGCCAGCGTCTCTCTTGCGTCATGGAGCTGCCCGTTCCATTCAAGCTCGGCCTCTGCTTCTGAAATCGCGGCGTCCATCGCTGCATTTTCCACCATCGCCTCGTAGGTTTCGATACTCATCACCACCAGATCGCCATATCCGTTCTTTGTAATGAATATTGGCTCCCGGCGTGCGTGGCAGATGTCTGAAATCTCGTTGGTGTTGCGAAGATCTGTAATCGGTCTGATCTGCGGCATATCGCTACCTCCTTTATCTTTTGTATATTATTATAGCATAATTATATGCAAAAATATAGGGGCAACAAGAATTTTTGTAAAATGCAAAGTTTAATTCCGGCAGCAAGTGAAAAGTGGCATTTAGTTTTGCACAAAGTTCCGGTAGAATAAAGATAATGTCCGCCATGGAGAAAGGCGGCCCTATAGCAAATACTCCTTCCCGTTTGCCCCTCTCTGACCGAATCTGCATAGAGCAAAATTTAGCTCCATTTTATTTGGGAAAAAACATCGGGCGGAACTATCCACAAGTTCCGCCCGATGTTGTGATCTTTGCTCTTATCCCTATTGTATCACCCAGATGAAGCGTTCTGATATGTTACTGCTGTATGTACCGTGCTTTTGCTGATTCCGAATTTTTTGGCGGCTCCGCGGACGGTAGTCCTGTTTTCCAGAATGTATTCCCCCAATTCAACGGCCCGTTCTTCCACAATTCCTTTCATAGGCGGTTCCTCCCCAAAATATTGTTAGTCCATTTATATGAGAAAAGTAAATTTTTCATGTCTGTGGAGGTTGGTTCAGAAAAAGGAACTGTGTTCCGCCGGCGGAATAAAAAACAGCAAATAAAAAACGGCAATAAATAAAAAAACTATGGGCTGATAAGAAAACCAGTGCTTGTAAATACAGCGTTCCTATGCTACCATAATGTTATGGAACGGATGGTGCGTCCGGATAACAAAATCCCGTTTGACGGGACAGGATAGGATGGTGATAGAGGGCGAACAGAGAATCATTGAGGGATTTTGATTTGAGGGAGTAAAATAGCTGTTTGCTTTGTTATAATAAGGAAGGAAAACGCTCAAGGAAAGGACAGGTAATTTTATTTTGAACAGACTGGTTACAATAAAAAAGAAGTATTTTAGAAATTGCAAAGGTTCTGTGATCCGCAAGGCCGTGGCATCGGCGCTGATGTGCGCGCTGCTGCTGTTTCCGTCCGGCTGTTCTGCACGCAGCGCAGTTACGCCGGAGACATTCCAGAGTGCCGCGGAAAGCGCCGGCTTTACTGTGACGCAGGAGGAAGCGCAGCAGGGGACAGAGGCGTATTACACGGCGTCTAAAGACGATATCGATGTCTCGTATGTCGAGTATGGCAGTTCGGCTGATGCGCAGGGTGCTTATGCAACGATGAAGAAGTCAATAGGATCAGAGGGCGCATCCGTCGTGGTGGAATCGGATTCCTACTGCAAATATACGGTGACAAACGGCGAAATGTACCATGTGCTCATCCGGAGCGGCGCGACATTGGTATATGGGAAAACGCCGGCTTCCGGACAGTCCAGCCTGGATCAGCTTGTCAGCGATCTCGATTATTGATGACAGCCCGATCCATTCTGGGGAACGATGTCCTATACACGGGATGTTGAGGAACAATATCCTGCACACAGGATTCGGGTATCAACTTTGATTTTCAGGAGATAGATGAATGAAAAAACTTTTGATTTTTGTTGCGGCGGCAGCTGTGCTTCTTGCGTGGCCGCTGTCGTCCCTTGCAAGCAGCCTTACCGAACCGTATCCGCTGAATCAGACGGCCAGCTCGGAGACGGGGCAGTCCTCCGCGCAGGAGGAGCTATCCTCTGTGTCTGTGCCGGAAGCAGAGCCAGAACCGGAACCGGAGCAGGCGCAGGGCGTTACACTGGACGCGGAATCGCTGTCCCTGTATGAGGGGGATTATGTCGAACTGCGCGTTACCGTGGAGAGCGGCGAGCCATGGGAGCCCTGGAGTAGCAGCGACGCCGTCCGGTGCGAGATGGTTGGGGATTCCGGAGATCCCCGCCTGCGCGTGACAGCTCTGGAGCCCGGCGAAGCTTCTGTGGGTGTTTCGGTTAATGGCGCCGTAAAGACAATCCCGATCGAGGTGATGTGGTCCCCGATCCGTATTGATACGGAGTCCCTTCAGATGGAAACGGGCGGGATCTACGGCTTCGTTGTGCAGACCGACGGGAGGGAACCGGAGCTTACAGCAGATCCGATTGTCCGGATCGAGCGGGTGGAAAAGAACGGACTGCCGGAAAACAGCTGGTACTATGAAATCACGGCGCTTGAATCCGGGATGGTGCGTGTCTGTGCGCAGCTTGACGGATATAGGGCCGCGTTCCCGGCGTCGGTTTCGCAGTCCGAGATGGAGCGGTTGGCGCAGGAGTACAGCAGCCCGACCTCGTGGCTGGTGCTGGCAGATTTGGACGCGCAGAAGGTAGCGGTATTCCGCGGAGAGCAGGGAAACTGGCGCATGGATCGCGCGATGCTGTGCGCCAGCGGCGCCGATGCCACACCCACGCCCAAAGGGGTATATCATGTCCAGTCGCGCGGAAGCTGGTTTTTTAACGAGTCGCTTGGCGAGGGAGCGCAGTGGTATGTCGGCTTCTGGGGGGACTATCTGTTCCATTCGTTCCCCATGGACCGCAGCCGCAAGGTGACGGATTACCGTCTGGGGATGCCGCTTTCTCACGGGTGTATCCGTCTGCGCACGGACGAAGCCAAGTGGCTGTACGACAATCTGCCCTACAACAGCACGGTGGTTATCTATTGACAGTTTGCGGACAGCCTTGGCGGAGGCGTTCTTCAGTCCCCGCCAAGGCTGTAAATATTTCCGCAGAATCTTCGGAAAGCTCTTGTTTTTTTGGAAGAAGCACAGTATAATAAAAGCATCTCGAAATGTATACAACAAATATACTTTTGCCCTCGGAAATCAATACAGAGGAGGCTTTTTTATGAGGAAAAGGATCGATGCCCATGTGCACATTATGGAGCGTGTCGCCGGGTTCGCTTCGCGCGGAGAATTGTACGCGATCGGCGGCGGCAAGGCCCGGTGGGCCAACGGCGATGTCATCCAGCTGTTCCCGCCGGATCGCGCGGATCGCAATTTTACCGCGGAAATCCTGCTCAAGCTGCTGGATGATTTCAGCATAGAGAAAGCAGTGATTCTTCAGGGGAGCTTTTACGGCTTTCAGAATGATTACATCGCGGACAGTGTGCGCAAATATCCGGATCGTCTCAAGGCTGCCGCTGCGTTTGATCCGTACTGCGTGCGGGCGCAGGAAATTTTTGACCGTCTCTGCGGAGAAATGGGATTCAGGATTTTCAAATTTGAAGTCAGTCCCGGCGCAGGGCTGAACTCGTACCATTCCGGGTTCCCGCTGGACGGGATGCCTCTCGCGCCCTATATCGAGAAGATCGCCGCGCTCGGTGCGACGCTTGTGCTGGATCTCGGTTCCCCCGGCGACGTCAGCTGGCAGCCGCAGGCAGTCGCGAGGATTGCGCAGAAATATCCGGATTTGAAGATTGTGATCTGCCATCTGCTGGCCCCGAAGCTGGGAGATCGCAGGGCGCTGGAATATGGGCTGCACACGCTCGCCCTGCCGAATGTGTGGTTTGATCTGGCGGCGGTGGAATCGAACGTCAGGCCGGAAAAATATCCGTATCCGACGGGGCGGGATTATATCGCGCTCGGGAAAGAGATCGCCGGCGCAGACAAGCTGATCTGGGGTACGGATACGCCGTCCACCCTCACGCGCGACACATATCCGCATCTGATTTCGTATATTGAGGAATCCGGAATTTTTACAGAGCCGGAGCTTGATAAGGTGTTTTATCAGAACGCAAAGGACGCCTATTCACTGTAAAGGCTTTCACGAGGGAACAGGAAAGGAAGATTTGATATGAAATATGTATGTATGCCGGAGCCGGGCAAGGTGGAGATCCGCGAGGGCGAAATGCCGAAGGAGCGCGAGGGTCACGCCATTCTCAAGCTGCTGTACGGCGGAATTTGCGGCTCCGATCTGGGAACCTACAGGGGGACCTTCCCGTATGTATCATACCCGCGTATCCCGGGCCACGAGTTTTCGGCGGAGATTGTGCAGGTGGGTGCGAACAGCTTCGGTCTCAAGGAGGGGATGATCGTCACCTGCAATCCCTATTTTAATTGCGGGGAATGCTATTCCTGCCGCCGCGGATACGTGAACTGCTGCACCTCCAACGAGACGATGGGCGTCCAGCGCGACGGCGCGTTCTGCGAGTACATATCGATGCCGGTAGAGCGCATCTATGACGGCAAGGGACTTCCGGCGAAGACGCTGGCTGCGATTGAGCCGTTCTGCATCAGCTATCACGCGGCGAAACGCGCAAAGATCCAGCCGGGCGAAAGGGTGCTTGTTGTCGGCGGCGGTACGATCGGATATCTGGCGGCAGCGGCCGCGAAAGCGATGGGCGCAGAGGTGACGCTCAGCGATATTGCGCCGGATAAGCTAACCTTTGCGGAAAAGACAGGCGCTGCGGCGCATACGATCCTCAATTCCTCTGAGGAAGCGTTCAGCGAAGCGGCGGCGGAGCTTACCGGCGGCGACGGGTTTGACGTGTGCATGGAGGCGGTTGGATGTCCAGACACGTTTATGAGCTGCATCAATGCCGCGGCGTTCCGCGGAAGAGTAGTCGATATCGGCGTTGGAAAGGACAATCTCGATTTCTTCTACACGGTGATCCAGAAGAAGGAATTGGACATTTACGGGTCCCGCAACGCAGAAAAAAGCGATTTTCTGGAGCTGATCGATCTGGTCCGCGAGGGCAGGGCAGATTTGGATGCAGTCATTTCCAAAGTATATGATTTTCAGGATGCCGCCCAGGCATGGAAGGATTTTTCGGAGAACCAGGGCACGCTGATGAAGGTAATGCTCAAGTTTTGATGAACTGTTTTGGATTTTGATTTGGCAATCAAAAAAGCAGCGGAAGTACGGCAAGGGCTGTACTCCCGCTGCTTTTGTCAATGGCTCCGGGTATCGATAAATTCGGGACGGAATTTGGAATACAGGATTTTCTGGCCCTGATACAGGCCGTAGTAGCCGGACAGCATATAGCTGACGGCAACGGCGAGAAAATAGAAGATCATGCCCTGCGCGCCGAACATTTCCACACCGATGAGCAGAGAAGTCAGCGGGCAGTTCGTGACGCCGCAGAACAGGGCGATCATGCCCATAGCCGCGGAAAATGAGGGATCGAGTCCCAGCAGAGGTCCGGCAGCGCAGCCAAAGGTGGCCCCGATGAAGAAGGTGGGGACGATTTCCCCGCCCTTGAAACCGGATCCGAGCGTCACGGCGGTAAAGAGGATTTTGAGTGCGAACGCCCAGGGGAGAGCGGTCCCCGCGGCCGCGGCGGAGATGATTTCGGTTCCTGCGCCGAGATAATCGCGCGACCGGAACAGGTAAGTAAGGAGGATAACCATTCCGCCGCCGACGGCGATCCGCAGGTACTGGTTTGGGAAGAAGCGCTGGAACAGCTTTCCGGCAGTATGGAGCGCGACGCAGAACGCGATGCTCAGTACCGCGCACAGGATAGCAAAGCCGCTTGTTTGCAGCAGGGAAATGGGGGAAAGCTCCGGGATGCCGGAGATTGCGTAAGCAGTGGCGTGTGTGCCGAGCGAAGAAGCGATCCAATTTGCAAGCGCAGAGGCAGCGACGCACGGGACAAGCGCGGAATAGTGCATGATTCCCACGCTGATCACCTCCATGGAAAAGACGGCCGCGGCGATCGGCGTGCCGAACAGCGCGGAAAAGGCGGCGCTCATGCCGCACATGGTGATGATATGCAGATCCTTTTCGTCCAGACGCAGGACGCGGCCGATCTCGTAAGCGATCCCGCCGCCGAGCTGCAGAACGGCTCCTTCGCGCCCGGCAGATCCGCCAAACAGGTGGGTGATAACGGTAGCGACGGAAATCAGCGGGGCCATACTGCGGGGCAGCTTATCCTTTTCGCGGATTGTCTCAAGCAGGAGGTTGGTGCCCTTGGGATTGTTGACGCCGCAGCTCCGGTACAAAAAGACGATGAGAAGGCCGCCCGCCGGGAGCAGCCACAGCAGCCACGGGAAATGTCCCCGTGTTTCCGCGGCCCATTCCAGCGCGATGTGGAATCCCGTGCCCACTGCGCCCATCACTCCGCCGACAGCTGCCGCAATCGCCATCCATTTCAGGAAAGCAAGCAGGTGCTTTCCGCCATCCTTTAATCGATCCATTCTGCGTCCTCCTTTGTGAGGGGCTCCGCCCCTCAACCCCGCCAGGGGGCTGCTCGCCCGTACGCGGGCCGTCCCCTTTTGTCGCTTCGCGACATTTTCCCCGCAATGCGGGGGAATCTTCCCTGGACCCCGAGCTGGGGAGCAAGCCCGCACGCGGGCCGTCCCCTTTTGTCACTTCGTGACATTTCCCCCACACTGTGGGGGAATCTTCCCAGACCCCGGCACATTTCCGACGGTGTCGGAAATGAAGTTTATAATTGTCGTTATTTTTGAGTTTGTGGGGATTCCGCGCGGATCGCGCGGTTGTTGGGGTATTCTCCCCCAAGCCCCCGATTAGCACACAGTGTACAACAGCCTGCCTTAGCCTTGAATATTATATCATATCGGAATAGGGGAGGGAAGCATTTCCTCCATTATCTTAAAAAGAAAAAGCGTCCCGCACGGCTTCGGAAGGAAACCGCGCGGAACGTCTCTTCAAATAGGAATGGTGCACTCCGGTTGAGGTTTGGCACTAAACTCCGGTTATAGATAGTGACATCGTGATTTGCAGATAGTTTTTATGAGAAAATGTACTCCCAAAATGCAGAGTGGACTTGGTGTTTTGGCTTTTTAATTTTTTGGGGAGGAAGCGTCAACTTTTTGGCGCGCTCATCCGTCTATATAGACAGAAACACGAATACGACAGGGCGGATCCGGCGCGCGGCCGTCCTTTAAAACAGGCCAAAAAGAGGGATCCCAATTATGGTAAAATTAAATCAAAACGAGCGGCTGGAGCTTGTAAAGGAGTATCTTGAAGAAAACCAGCAAGCCTTTTACCGTCTGGCGTACAGTTATACGAAAGATCGTGATGCTGCGATGGACGTTGTGCAGGATGCGGCGGTCAAGGCTATTTCAAAAGTTTACACGCTGAAAAATCCGGATTTTTTAAAAACGTGGTTTTACCGTATTTTAGTAAATGAAGCGATTACCCATCTGCGCCGGCAGAAGCATATTTCGCTGGATGAACAGGAGGAATTTCTGCAGGCTCCGCCGGGAAAGGATATCCCGGAAGCCCTGGATCTGTACCGTGCGGTGCAGAGCCTGGAGCCAAAACTGCGTACGGTGATTATGCTGCGTTTCTTTGAGGATATGAAGCTGGAGGAAATCTCCAAGGTGACACACACGAATCTCAGCACTGTAAAATCGCGGCTTTATAAGGGCTTGCACGTTCTGCGGTGCGATATGAAGGAGTGATTTTAACATTATGAAAACAGAGGAGTTTTTCAAAAAGGCAAAAACAGCGTACGACTCGATAGAGATCCCCGCAGATCTTTCCCGTCGGATGGATACGGCGATTGATAAGGCGCTCCCGCACCGCCGTCATTGGTACAGGCAGGCTGCGTGCGCTATGGCAGCATGCTTCGCAGTATTCGTAGGCGCACTCAATACGAGCCAGGTGTTCGCACAGAGCGTGGCGCAGCTTCCGGTTCTGGGCAGCGTCGCCCAAGTGTTTACTTTCCGCGAGTATGCCGATCAGGATGCTTCCCATGAAATCAGCGCGGAGATCCCCGCGGTATCCGGAACTGGGAATGAGAAGCTGGAAACCCGGATCAATACCGAGATTCAGAAGCGCGTGGACGATATTCTTGCTGAAGCCAACCAGCGCAGTGAGGCCGAACACAAGGCTTTTCTGGAGACAGGAGGCAAGGAAGAGGACTATGTCCCGATGAAGATTGACGTTACCTACGACGTGAAATCCTCAAATGAAAAATATCTTTCGTTTGTGATTTACGATACGGAGGTTCGCGCGACGGCATTCGAGCAGCAGATTTTCTATAACATCGATCTGGAAACGGGCGAGGATGTGACGCTGGAAGATTTGCTGGGAGAAGATTGGAAATCGATCGCTGATGAAAGTATCCGCGAGCAGATCGCTGAGCGCAGCAAGGTAGAGGGCAACTCCTACTTTGACGGCTCCAACGGGATTCCGGGCTTTGAGACGGTCGGAGACAATCCGAAGTTCTATATCAACGAAGCAGGAAATCCGGTAGTGTGCTTTGACGAATACGAGATTGCTCCCGGCTACATGGGACTTCAGGAATTTGAAATTCAAAAATAAACGCACAAAAAGGGCCGCGCAGTACGCGGCCCTTTTCAGATCTACAATGGTAAGCGTTGGGGCCGTAGGCCCTTAGCGTGGCCAACACCTTGCCAAGTTAGCACGAAACAGGGTGAGGTTACAAGCCGAGGATCCCGTATATCTCGCGCCCGAAACAGATGAATCAGGAGGCCGGGCAGTTGTTCGATTTAGAAAAAGCTTATTGTGGTATGGGTTGTTCAGGTAATGGGGTGCGCGCTTATGGGCTCTCAATACGCTTGTGGTAACCACCAAGGATCCCGGCCGTGGGGGTGAAAGGGGGACGCGGCCAGAGCGCTCCCCCTGGGGGTTTTTAGGGGGGCACCCCCTAAATAGTCTTTTGCTTCCTTTTCTTCTAACAAGAAAAGGAAGGCCCTTGGGGGTTCGGGGGCATGGGCTGAACAGCCCCCGACGCCGGGACCTCGCAGGTCCGATAGAATTAAAAACAGTGAAGCAGAAGGCTTCAAATTTGCGCGTCCCGCCTGGGCAGGGTGGAAATCTCCCAACGCCGGGGCCTGAGAGATCCGATAGAAAAACAATGAAGCGTTAGGCTTTAAAATACATTCTCTGCATTGGCAAGGCACAAAGCCTTTGGTTTGATGAAGCTGAAAGCTTCAAATTTATCCGCCTTGTCCGGGCCGGGCGAAAAATTCAGGCTCGGTGAAGCGGCAGGCTTCAAATTATGTGCTCCGCTTGGGCAAGCGGGAGGATCCAACCTGTGAGGATCAATCCGTTTTCCCGGCGGAAATAAAATCCACCCCCGCGCCGTACGGCCGGAAAATAATCCCCGATACGCCCTCGGCGCAGGCATAGTAGCGGCTCTCGTAGTAGAGCGGATAGAAAATAAACTGATCGTTTAAGTATTGTTCGGCGGCTTTCAGGCTTTCCAGCCCGGAAATCCCGCCGGCGGACTGCGCCGCATCGAGAAGCGCGTCATAATTGGGATCGGCGAGACCGCAGTAATTCGCCGTGCTGTCCGACCGGAACATGGACAGGATCTGATCCGGTCCGTCTGCGCTGGGCCGCAGCGGATATACTGCGATCTGATAACTGCCGCTCTGTACACGGGAAAGCAGCTCGTCCTCGGGCAGCGGTTCCATGTTGAAATAATAACCAAGCTTCGCGTACCACGCCGTGAGCATTTCGTTCACCATGAGCCGGGTTTCCGGATCGTCGGGACACAGCACATTGATAGTGGGCATCGTCGTGCCAAGCTGTGCGAGCGCCGGTTGCAGATTCGCCGCGGCGGTATCGTCCTGAACAGCAAAGAAATCGGAGCCCGCAAGCTCGCGGTAATTCTGGCCGCAGTAGGTTGTCAGAGGCGGAATGATGTCACTGGCAGGGGAGCAGTTTTCCGGAACGTGCTCCATCAGCGCCTCGCGCGGGAGCGTTTTGACGAACGCGGCGCGTACCTCCGCAGAGGACATCACGTTGACGGAATCCTGATAGATGGCGGAGACATTGAACAGCAGTCCCCATGTGGTATCCTCAAAAGAGGTGACGGAAAAGCCGTTCGCGCGGGCAGCGTCCAGCGTATCCGCGGGGATGGCGATAGCATCCACAGTCCCGCCAGACAGCGCCGCGATCGGGTCGCTGACATCCGCCTCATCCCCGATCGAAAATTCAAGCGTGGAGGGGATCACATCGCGCTCCCCGGTATAGGACGACGAGCGCGCCAGCGTAAGCTCCTTTCCATGATCCCACGCGTAGCGGTTCCGGATCCGGAAAGGACCGTTGCCGAGCACGGTTTCCGTCTCCAGTCCGTACTTTCCGGAGGTGCTCTGGAAAAACGTTTCGTTGCAGGGCATAAACGGCGCGGACGCTGTCAGCGCGGGGAATTCCTCATAGGAGTAAGCGAGCGTCACCACAAGCGTGTGATCGTCTGTGGCCTCGACGCCCAGCGATTCCACGGGCAGCTCCCCGCTGCGGATCTGCTGTGCGTTCTGGATGCAGTATAATGGCTCGCAGGTCTGGGATCCCGTCCGGGGATCTACAGCGCGCCGGAACGCATAGACGAAATCGTGCGCCGTCACGGGGATAGTGTTCCCGTCCGCGTCCCGGCTCGACCAGACGGCGTCCTCGCGCAGATGGAATGTGAACTGCGTAAAATCCGCGTTGGCGTCCCAGCTTTCCGCCGCGCCGGGGTACGGATCCCCGTTTTCGTCGAGCCTCGCAAGGCCCTCATAGATCGCCTGGATCACAAGGAGCGAGGACGAATCCTGTGCGATCTGCGGATCCAGCGTGCGCGGCTCCGTGTCCAGGTGGTATTTGATTGTTTTATCCGCATACTCCGGCCGTTCCTCCTCCTGTGAGCAGCCGCAGCAGAGCACGGCAAGCAGGAGGGCAAGGGCCAGCGCAGCGGCACGTCTGGCAAACAGCAACGATCATCACCGCCGTAAAGGGGCGCTTTTGCGGCGTCCCGTATTTTTTAATCTCTGCATCTATTGTATCATTTTGAGCCTATGGAGATCCAGCGGTTTTTTGGGAAGATTGTAAATTTAAAATGAATTTTTTTGTGATTATTTTTCCTGATTTCCCATCTTTCGCGCAGAAAGCCAGAAAATACACTTGTCAATTTGAGCAGTCTGTTGTACAATGAGTTGACAGAAAAACCGTTGAAACGCCTGTTTTGGAGGTGTTTTCGTTGATTAAAGAGAATCAGAAGCTTTTCAATGTGATGCTCGTGATTTGCGACGCGGCATTCTGCGTCATATCGATGGTGCTGGCGTTTTTCGCGTGGTTCCACCGGGTGGATGTGGTAATGTCGGGCGCTATCCTGCTCGATTACTATATGCGCCTGATGGTGGCGGCGGTTCCCGCTTATTTTTTGATTTACCACTACATGGAACTGCACGAGTCGTTCCGGTACAAATCGATTGTATCGGAAGCGGGCAAGATTATCCGCGCGAATATCGTCGGACTGGTTTTCATGTTTGTGCTGGCCTTTTTCCTCAAGGAGGTCAATGTATCGCGCGGCGTGTTCACCCTGTTTGCGTGCTTCAATACGGCGTTCAGCATTATGTTCCGGTACATTCTGCGGCGGGTGCTGCGGGCTTTGCGGCGCAAGGGATATAATCTCAAGCACCTCGTTCTGGTAGGATGGAACGAAGCGTCCGACGAATTTTTCAAGAAGGTAGCGAAAAATATCAATCTGGGGTACTGGATCGATGGATATTTCAGCGATCGCAAGGTGGAGACGGGCAAGAAGCATCTGCCGTGGCTGGGCAAAATCAGCGATCTGCCGGAGCTGCTGGAACATTCCAATACCGACGAGGTGATCATCTCCCTGAGCGACAGTGAATTTTCGCGTATTGGCGAAGTGATTGAATACTGCGAAAAGGCGGGCATCAAATGCAGCCTGCTGCCGTTTTATACGAAGTACCTGCCCACCAAGCCGTATATTGACGAGGTGGAGGGCCTGCCGCTGATCAATATCCGCAAAATCCCGCTGGACAATTTCCTGAACGCGTTTATCAAGCGGGCGTTCGATGTGGTATGCTCGGGATTGCTGCTGATAGTGCTGTCGCCGTTTCTGGCGGCAGTGGCGATCGGCGTGAAGCTGTCGTCGCCGGGCCCGGTGATTTACCGTCAGGAGCGGATCGGTCTGGGCAAGAAGCCGTTTACGATGTACAAGTTCCGGTCGATGGGCGTGCAGGCCGACGGCTCCGACATGACCACCTGGGGGACAAGCGAGGACGATCGGCGCACGCGGTTCGGGGAATTCATCCGCAAGTTCAGCATTGACGAGCTGCCCCAGCTGTGGAACGTGCTGCGCGGCGATATGAGCCTTGTGGGGCCGAGGCCGGAGCGGCCGTTCTTTGTGGAGCGGTTCCGCGAGGAGGTGCCGCTGTATATGCTCAAGCATCTGGTGCGCCCGGGGATTACCGGGTGGGCGCAGGTGAACGGCTGGCGCGGCGACACGTCGATCGAGGAGCGCATCAAATGCGATATTTTCTATATCGAAAACTGGACGTTCCTTCTGGATATTAAAATCCTGCTGCTGACGGTATTCAAGGGCTTTGTCAACAAAAGCGAAAAGATATCCAAATAAAGAGTAAATTTACAAATTACTCATTGTATCCGGCCATACCCGGTGTTATAATAAACGCGGATGTGCGCGTTTGCCGCACGAAAGGATTTTCGCCCTGCTCGGGCGGAGCGGGAATAGTTGAAGCTTTCAGCTTCGCGGAATATGAAATCTGCCGTTTCAGGGCTTTTGATCTATCGGACCTTGCAGGTCCCGGCGAAAGGGGCCGCTCAAGCCGCGCCCCTAACACCCCAAGGCTCTTCCTTTTCTTGTTAGAAGAAAAGGAAGCAAAAGACTATTTAGGGGGATACCCCCTAAAGACCCCCAGGGGGAGCGCTCTGGCCGCGTCCCCCTAACCCCCACGGCCGGGATCCTTGGTGGTAACAGTAAACATATCG
>DVHF01000004.1 GCA_018712265.1 Candidatus Gallacutalibacter pullicola | reverse complement strand
TCAGGAAAAGACGGAAAAAATAAGAAGTAACCCGCCTATCCCCATAGTGAAGGTTACTTCTTAACCTAAATAAACTGTGGGCGAGCCGTCAAAACACGGTGTCACCTTGTGTTTTTATTATAGATCATCTTTTTCGGATTGTCAACGATCCGCTTTGAGCGTTCCATCCGGTCAAATGGCCGAAGATGCAACTATCCTCCATAATCATATTGAAAAACATAGCGAAATATGGTATTTTATAAGTGGTGCTTTTCAGCATCCCAAGGTGATACCATTTTGATGTGTTATGGCGGCTCGTCCCTTCTTCTACATAAAAGGAGGAGGCGAGAATAATTGCTTTCTTATCCTCCTCCTGTCGGGAGGAGGTGAGACCATGATCGACCTTACTGAACTGCTTTTGTTCACGCAAGTGATCATCGAGCTCGCCGCTCTTTTTCTGGCGTTGTCAGGAAAAGACGGAAAAAATAAGAAGTAACCCGCCTATCCCCATAGTGAAGGTTACTTCTTAACCTAAATAAACTGTGGGCGAGCCGTCAAAACACGGTGTCACCTTGTGCTTTTATTATAGATCATCTTTCACAGATTGTCAACGATCCCATTATTGTTCCTTTTACGGCGCCGCAGCCCCTGTCTTGCGGCGCTGTTATTTTGTGATCTGCGGCCGACTGTTTCATTTTTGTACAGAAATTTTATTTGTCCTCCTGATTCTTGAAAATGTATTTTTTGCTGATATAATAAGTAATACGAGATATGTCGGGGGTTTCCGGCAGTATTTGAAATAGATTTTTCTTTTGGCGTTCCTCAAAAGAAATACGCTTGTTTTTTGATGCGGCGTCAAAGCATCGATCATTTTTAAGGGAGGAATTTTATGAAACGAACTTATGAAATGGATATGTGCAACGGCCCGCTGCTCGGAAAAATCCTGATGTTTGCGTTCCCGCTGATGCTGTCCGGAATTTTGCAGCTGCTGTTCAACGCGGCGGATATCATCGTTGTGGGACAATTTACCGGGAACACGGCGATGGCAGCTGTGGGATCGACAAGCTCCCTGATCAACCTGATTGTCAATCTGTTTGTGGGATTGTCCATCGGCACAAACGTGCTTGTGGCGCGCTATTACGGCGCGGGCGATCGCCGCAACACCAGCGAAGCCGTACATACTTCGATCCTGATCGCGGCAATCGGCGGTGTTGTGATGATCTTTCTGGGAATTCTGCTTGCAGAACCGCTTCTGATCCTCACTGGCACGCCGGAGGACGTTATCGATCAGGCCGTACTGTACATGAGAATTTATTTTGTCGGGATGCCCGCATTCATGGTATATAATTTTGGCGCGGCTGTCCTGCGCGCAATCGGCGATACAAAACGTCCGCTGTATTTCCTGCTGGTTTCCGGTATTGTCAACGTCATATTCAATCTCATTTTTGTGATTGTGTTCCATTTGGGTGTGGCGGGCGTCGCGATTGCAACCGTGATGTCGCAGTTTATTTCGGCAGTCATGGTGGTGCTCTGCCTGCACCATACGCGCGGCGCGTGCCATCTGCGCTTCTCCCTGCTCCGCATCCACAAGGACAAAATTCTGGCGATGCTCCGCATCGGTCTGCCCGCCGGATTACAGGGCGTTATCTTCAATATTTCCAACGTGCTGATCCAGTCCTCCGTCAACTCGTTCGGATCCACCGTTATGGCCGGAAATACGGCGGCCAGCAATATCGAAGGCTTTGTCTATACGGCAATGAACGCGATTTACCAGACCTCCCTGAGCTTTACCAGCCAGAATATGGGCGCGCAGAAATATAAGCGCGTGGATCAGATTATGATCCGCTGTGTCGCGGCGGTGGCTATTATCGGGATCGTATTGGGCAACGGCGCATACCTGATTGGCCGTTATCTGCTGGAAATTTACACCTCCGATCCGGACGTTATCAGTTACGGTCTGATCCGTATGAGCATTATCTCCACCACCTATTTTTTGTGCGGCATCATGGATACTATGGTCGGCAGCCTGCGCGGGATGGGATATTCTATCATGCCGATGCTTGTATCCCTGACCGGTGCCTGCGCGATGAGAATTCTCTGGATTTTTACCGTATTCCAGATGCAGCATACGCTTTTCAGTTTGTATGTTTCGTACCCTGTCTCCTGGGGCCTCACCGCTGCGGCGCACCTTATTTGCTATCTCATCGTGCGCCGGAAGGCACTCCACGTGAAAGAACGGAAGCTGGAAGCCGCTTCTTCGTGATTATGGAGGACACACAATGAGCCGTGAAATTATTTTATTTGATTTAGGCGGCGTCTTTTATCACTGAAAACCGCCCCGGATCCTCTGCGGATCCGGGGCGGCGTTTTTATGGATATGAAATTATTTCTGATTGATGCGGCGCAGCTCGGACACGCTCACCTTACTCTTGCGATCGGCAGTGAACAGGCCGTTGATCTCCTGCTGCACATCGGAGACCTGCGTATAGCAGTAGCCGCACAGGTACGGGACTTCCTTCATCGCGTCGGTGATATTCTCCAGGCGGCGGAGGAAATCCTCCTCGGAAACGACCTTGTTGCCGTAACCCCAGCCCTCCTGGCCGTCGGTGAAGGCGATTCCGCCGTACTCGGTCAGCAGCACCGGCTGTCCCTCATACTGGCAGCCCTGTGCAAACGCGAACCGCTCCTTGTTATGCTGGAACGTCCCATCCAGGATCCCGTCCTTGTTTTCCAGATAGCGATCCAGGAACGTCTTGCCCTCCTCCTCGTAGTCGTGGAGCGTCACGAGGTCGGTGGAGGTGTGCTCCCAGCCGTCATTGGAGACGACAGGACGCATCGGATCGAATGCCTTCGTCAGATAATAGATGCCCTGCGTGAAATGCTGCTGCATCCGATCGGTATGGATTTCCGGCACGCCCCAGGACTCGTTGAACGGCGTCCAGGTGATGATGGCCGGATGGTTGTAGTTCTGGCGCACGATTTCCATCCATTCGCGCGTGAAGTTCTCGATCTCGTCGTCGCCGAAATCGTAGGCGGACGGCATCTCGCACCACATCAGGAAGCCCTTGACGTCGCACCAGTAGGCATACCGCTCGTCCTCCGTTTTTTGATGCTTGCGCGCACCGTTGAAGCCCATCTCCTGAAGCTTCTCGATCTCGGAAATGATCGCGGCCTCGTCCGGCGGGGTGAGGTGAGAATCCTTCCAGTAGCCCTGATCCAGAATCAGCTTCTGGTACAGCGGGCGGCCGTTGAGCAGTACCTTGCCGTTCTCGGTGCGGATCTCGCGCATTCCGAAATAGGAATCCACCTGATCGACGCACGCGCCGTCTTTTATCAGGCGGAACGTAATATCGTAGAGATTCGGGGTTTCCGGCGTCCATTTGCAGATGCCCCACTCGTCAATCTCGACGCAGGTGACGGGGATGTCCATTCTGCCGCGCTTATCCATCACGGGCACAGCCATGCGGCTCACTGGCACGCCGTCGAATTCCACCGACGCCTCCAGCTGGAGAGCACCGTCGAACTGTTCGGCATCCACTTTCCAGTCGACACGCAGCAGCTGATCCTGCACATTCGGCGTCATTTTGACGGATGCTACGCTGTCCTGCGGAACACATTCCATCCAGACGGGCTTCCAGATACCGGTGGTCTGCACGTACCAGCACCCGTAATTTCTGGACAGCCACCGCTGTTTGCCGCGCGGCTGCTGGCGGTCAAAGGAGTCCTGCGCGCAGACGGTGATGCGGTTCTCGCCATCCTGAAGCAGTGCGGTGATGTCGAACGAAAAACGCGCATAGCCGCCGCGGTGCGTACCGGCCATCTGGCCGTTGACCCAAACCTTTGTGAGGTAGTCGCAGCCCTCAAAATGCAGCAGGACGCGGTTCTTTCTCCATTCAGACGGGACAGTGACCGTCCGGGTATACCATACTGCCGGATGCGCTTTTTCCTCGCCGATCCCGCTTGTCTTTGTTTCGTAGGTAAACGGTACCAGGATTTTCCGGTCGAACGCATCCTTGCGGTACCATTCCTCCGACTCGCCGCAGAGGGCGTCGTCAAAAGCAAAATCCCAGGTACCGTTCAGATCCGACCAGTCCCTGCGGACAAACTGCGGGCGTGGATAGCCCGGAATATAACACTTCGGCATAATTAAAGTCCTCCTTTATGTTCTGGCAGGCAGGCTAAGCCTGCACGTAGATCGCGCCCGCTCCCTCCGGTCGCCCGGCTGGGTGCGGGATTGGGCTTAGACGCCCGCGTTTATAACGCTCTGCAAATAAAATCCCCGACCAGCCTCCCGCCGCGACACAGTACCAATGCGAAACGGCATGTCAGCGACCGGAGGGAGCGATCCGCGGTCCACGTCCAGACTTAGTCTGGCCGCCGCGACAGAGTGTTTGAGATTACCGGTACGTCAGCGGAGGTCACGACGCGCGGCGCGAAATGGGTCCGGGAAGATTCCCCCGCAGTGCGGGGGAAATGTCACGAAGTGACAAAAGGGGACGGCCCGCGTGCGGGGCGGCCCGGCGGCGATCCAGCGCGCCGGTGCGCTGGGCAAAGCGAAGCTTTGCAGATATTATACCACACCTGCGGTGGGCAGATCGCGCTCGCTCCCTCTGGTCGCCCGGTTGGGTGCGCGATTAGGCTAAAACGCCCGCGTTTGTGGTGTTCTGCGGATATTATACCATAGATGCGGGACGATACAACAGAAAATTTTCTCATGTTTTATGGATTATTGTTGCAAAACGCCCGCCGGGGAACTCTCCTGTCCCGGCGGGCGTTTCCGCTTTCAATCGGCGTTATCCTATCTGATACTCTTTTACGGCGGCCAGAAGCTCCGGCCCTACCTGCGCGCTCAGACGCAGGCCGTTTTCCGTATATTCTTCCGAGAATACCGCGCCGTCCCTGCGGATCCGCGCGGCAAGACCACTCTGCGAAAACGGCAGAAGCAGCTCCACCCGGATCGTCTTGACCGGGAGATTCTTCTCAATCTCCTCCAAAAGGCGGCCGATCCCGTCGCCGTTTTTCGCGCTGATCCGCACCGCGCCGCGCACGGCGGGGATTGCGTCTATCCCGGACGCCAGATCGCACTTATTCAGCACCGGGATAATGGGCTTTTCCCTGCATCCCAGCTCCGCAAGCAGCTGCCCCGTCACCTCCAGATGCTCCCCCGCCTCGGGGCTGGAAGCATCACAGACATTCAGGATAATATCGGCCTGCGCCGCCTGCTCCAGCGTGGACTTGAACGACTCCACCAACTGATGGGGCAGCCGCCGCACCAGCCCGACCGTATCAATCAGCATGACCGTTGTGCCGTCCGGCAGCTTGAGGGCGCGGGCAGTGGGATCCAGCGTCGCAAACAGCATATCCTTTGCCAGCACGCCGGCCTGCGTGAGCGTGTTCATCAGCGTGCTTTTTCCGGCGTTTGTGTACCCAACCAGCGCCACCGTGATGATCCCGTTTTTCCGGCGCCTGCGGTTGATCTGTTCCCGGCGCGTCTCCACATGGCGGAGCTGCTCCGTCAGGCTCTCGATCCGCCTGCGGATATGGCGGCGGTCCGTCTCCAGCTTCGTCTCGCCGGGTCCGCGCGTGCCGATGCCGCCGCCCAGACGGGACATCGCAATTCCCTTTCCCGTCAGGCGCGGCAGCATATATTTCAGCTGCGCAAGCTCCACCTGAAGCTTGCCCTCGCTGGTGCGGGCGCGCGACGCGAAAATATCCAGGATCAGCATCGTCCTGTCGATGGTGCGCACGCCGCTCTGCTCCTCAATATTGCGGATCTGCGTCGGCGTCAGCTCCCTGTCAAAGACAAGCAGATCGATTTCATTCTGCCCGCAGGCGGACGCGATTTCCTGCATCATCCCCGCGCCGACACACGTCGCCGTCTCCGGGGACGGACGCTTCTGCGTCACGCTCAAAACGGGATCCGCGCCCGCGCTGCGCACAAGCTCATACAGCTCGTCCAGCGACGTCTGCGCGTCAAATTCCCCCGTATCCAGTTCCACCAGGAGCGCGCGCTCCGGCCTTGTTTCGTTCTCAAAAAAATCCATATAATTCTCCCAGGATCCGGCCCCGCCTGAAAAAACGCAGCCGCCGTCTTACAGAAAAATTTTCCGGCTGTAAAAAGCCCGCAGGGGACGCGCCGCGCACGGCCCGTCCCCCAACAGGTGCAGAGGCGCAGCCCCTGCGAAGCCACCCTCATCATAGTATAAAATGAGAAGCGCGTCAAGATCCGCGCAGGGCAATATAAAAATATTGCCCGTAATCCATGTTCAGGTTCGCCAGATTGTCGCCCTCAATCGGGGACAGCTGCGACTGGCAAACGGTCATGACATTCCCGGACAGCGAGACCCCGCTCGTCCCGGCGGACTGCGTCGCGAACCCGAAATTCGCCATCGTGTACCCGCCCGAGTACCATTCCACCGGCCCGCAGTCGGCCCGTATCACCAGAACGGCCGCGGGCTGGAATGGCAGCGTGATATCCTGTTCCTCAAGCCCGTCGCCCACATAGCTTCCCGCCACAACCGGACTGGAAAAATTGGTGCGATCCGTCTCCGAAAGATGGATGCTGCTGTTCGAGGTGTGCGAATACACCGCCTGATCGATCGCCGCGTTGTCCTCCACAAAATCGGCTCGCTTCGGCTTATCCGTCCCCAGCCACTGGTTCAGCCCCAAATGCTCCGTCTTATTCGATGTCGGCATATGCTTCCTCCTTATTCCCGATATACGTCGATCTGGTTCCAGGTGAGATCCGCGCCGTCCATCTGATCGAACGACAGATCCATCTGATCCACCTTGTCCCACGACAGCAGGCTGAAATCAAATTCCCACAGCAGATGCGCCGGCAAAAACTCCGACGCCGCCCGCTTCATGGCCTCCTGCTCCGTCAGATCCGACAGCACCCGGATGCAGTTTACCTGTATTTTCCCCTCAGACGGCCGCTCCGTAATCGATACGTCGAAGCCGGACGCAATCACAGCCCGCTCGATCGCGTCTCTGGTAAAATCGTCCCGCGCCACGGAAAAACGGGCCAGCAGCATCTCGCGCCGGTCCGCCGCGGGCAGATCCGGCTTTTCCGGCCCGAACATCCTCTCGCGGCGCGCCAGCCCCCATGTCTGCGCCGTCTGGATACATAATTCCCGCTTCGCCTCCGCCAGCGCATCGCACAGCGGCGCAAGGCCCGCCTGATACGCTTTCAGCTCCGCGTCCACCAGGGTGGAGCCGTCCAGCGTGTAAATTCCAAGCCTGCTCATTTTTTCCTTCATGGAATCCAATGGGATCATCCGTAGGCCCCCTCCATTTCCGTCACGGAGATTTGGCTCACAACCGCCAGCTGCGACTGATCCAGAATCCTGTCGTACGTCAGGGAGCTTTCAAACCGGTAATTTTTGACCATCCCCGTTTCCAGAATCACCCTGCCGATCTGCGCCGCAAAGACGGGATCGCCCACATTCAGCCCGTCGAAATATTCTTCCACAGCCGCCCGGACGGCATCGTCCGCCGCGTCAAAAACGGCGTTGTCCGCCACGGCGATATTCACGGCGACGTGGCACGAAACCAGCTCCGCCGCCTCCACCGATACCGTGACGTTGATCTCGCGCTTCGCGTCCAGATCGTCCTGCACCGCCTGCACAACGGCCGCCGACGGAGCCTCCCCCTTTCCGCCCAGATAGACCGACACCGTCCCCGCGCCGTCCTCGCACGGGATCACACCGACCGACTGCACGCCCTCATGGCGCAGCGCCTGATCCCTGTAAAACCCGGCGTTCGTGCCGTTCGGCACGGTCCGGTAGCTGTCCAGCAGTCGGGCGCGCAGCTCCTCGTCCGTCTCACCGTCGAGCCCGCCGGTAAAGGGCTGAGGATTCTCCACGGCCTCGATCCCCTCGGGGACCGTCACCAGTACGCAGACCGTGTCGGCCGCCGCGTTTCCGGCCTGCCCGCCCGATTCCGCCCGCGCCGGCACCGAGACCGACAGCGCCTCCGCCGCCAGTACGGCGTCCTCCGTTGTCACGAAGCGGATCCCGTTCTCACCCGCCGTGGCGCAGATTGTCCCCGCCGGGATCTCCGTATCGTACCAAAGCGCGGTGCTGCGGGAAAACGTCAGGCTCCCCTGCGCGCAGACAGCCTCCCTGCGCGTCAGACCGCGCTGTCCGGCATGGTTTTCCAGATACACGCCGATCGCCGTATCCGGGAACGCCTGCCGCTTCCAGTATTCCAGACCGTTCCACAGCGAGAAGATCTCACCCGCCAGCACGCGCATCCGAATCCCAATATCGGACGATTCCTGCGGCTCGAAGCCTGCCTCATCGCAGAATTCCTCGCGCATCCGCTCCACTATCTGCTCATACGTCTCCACTTGCATCCTCCTTTGGCAGCTCCAGCACAACCTCCAGCGACCCGTACAGATCCGTTTCCAGCGCAACGGTGCACACGGCGTTCTGCCCGGAAAAATCGGCCTGAACGCCGGAAACCGTCACCCCCGCCAGATCGCGCAGCGCCTCCTGCGCCGCCTCCGCCGCGCGCAGCGTAAACTCCCCGTCCTGTTCCAGAAGCGGGATTTCGCTCCCCAGCTCCTTTTCATAACAAAAAGAGCCAACCGGCACGCGCAGCAGGATATAGGCCCTCTGCAAAAGCTCCTCCCTGCCGGAAACGAGACGCGGCAGGCCGTTTGCGCCCACCGCGAAATCGCCGCCGGAAATTGCCGTATCCATATTATTCCCCCTCCTTCGCGGCGAATACCTGCCCGTTGATCACAACCTCGCCGCTGTTTTTGAGCAGGATCTCCGCCCCGCCCGAGGAACGGATCAGCACCTCGCCCGGGCTGATCCCCGTTTCCGGAGCCTGCGCCAGAATCCCCGCGCAGATCCCAAGCGACGGGAATACCAGCGCCGGGACGCCCTGCGGCGGCAGGCTGTGGATTCCCCAGGGGGCCGCAAGCCGCAGTCCCCTGGATTCGATCTCCCCCTGCACCACCAGCATCCCCTGGTTCGCCGTCACATACCCGCTCCGTGCGCCCGAGCCGTCCCCGGCGCCGCGCGCCAGCTTTTTCGCCATCCACATTCTTATCCCGCTCCTTCCCGCCGCAGCACAACGCGGCTCGTCTGTATGCCGCTGTCAAGCGTATTCACCACCCGCGAAACGCGCAGCCCTTCGAGCGTCCCGTACCCCGCGCCGGAAAACGTCCCGCTGTCCCCGGGAAGCGCATTGATCCAGCCGGACAGCTCCAGCGTGACCGTCATCCATCCGCTCTCGGAATTCTCCACAGCATCCTGCGCGCGGCGGTATGCCAGCTCCGAAAAACTGAAAAACCGGCGCCGCCGGATCCCCAGATTCTGCGCGGCCTCGCCCCGCACCGCCGGAGTATACGCGCCGTTCTGCTTCTGCTGAACCCACGCTTCGCTGAGCAGATCGCAGAACCTGTACGCCACGGACGCCGAAATCACCGCGATCCCGCCGTCCCCGAACCGCCACGAGCGCGACGGATCCGTCCCGGCATACAGCGAGCCATCCGGACGCACCGTCAGCCGCGTGTGCAGGAACCTGCGGCAGAAATTTTCAAGCACCGTCCATTCGCTCTCGCCCTTCTGCACGCAGAACTCCCCCAGGAACATCTGATTCGGCGCGCTGTACGACGTAAACCCATACGGCGCGGCGTGGCGGGAAAACAGCATCGGGAACGATACGCCGGCATATTTCTGCGGACGGGCCTCATTGTCCAGCAGCAGCGCGGCGCGGCTTCGCGCCGAAAAGCTGCGCAGAAACCCGCCGGAATCCGCCGTGCTCCCGGCCTCATCCACCAGACCGTCGAATACGGTCCGCGTCCCGTCATACACGAGCAAACGGGTGATCTGCTCCGACCCGCTGCCCAAAAAGGACAGATTCAGCGCGTCGGCGGGGGCATCCGCGGCGCGATCCATCCGGGCCGATACAGGCTCGCCCAGATCGATCGTCTCCCCGCGCGGCGTGATCCCCTCAAATCTCACGGGATCACCACCCTTTCCCCCTCGTCCAGCACGTTCGGCCATTCGATCTGCGGATTGGCGGCAGCCAACGCTTCCACCGACGTCCCGTATTCCGCCGCGATATCCCAGAGGTTCTCCCCGTCGCCGCAGAAATGGAGCCGCACATCGCCCGCCGCGTCCTCAAGCTCCCCCGTCCCGGATTCCCGGAACTCGAACCGGTACCGCAAAATCTCCGGCCCCGGTTCGCCGATCCTCTCCAGCCTGACGAATCTCGCGAAAAACGGCCTTGTCTCCGGCAGGGAAAGGATCCCCTCCCCGCCCTGCCGGAGCAGCGATTCCAGCTCCTCATACAGCCGCTGCCGCTGCGCGCCGAAAAATTCCCCTTCGCCGGAAACTACGCGCGCGCCGCACCCGAAATCCTGCACCGCCTGCCCGGAGAACGGCGTCACCCATTCGCGCGTCTCCCTGCTTCGCGATACCTCCAGCCGCTTGGGATTGTTCGGCCATCGGAACCCGCGGAATTTCATCTGCTGCATCACGCGCCCTCCTCCGTATCCCCGGAAAGGTCCCGGGGATACCGCCTGTATTCCTGCTCCATCCGTTCCGAAAGACGTTCCAGCTCCTCGTCCGTACCGTTCACGCGTCCTCCTCCTCTCTGGATCTCGCGGTCAGCACAGCCCGGATCACCGCCGGGCCGGACAGCCCCATCTCCTCCTCAAACTCCTGCCATTCACACCCGGAAAACAGGACGTTCCTCCCCTTTTCCTTCAGCGTGATCCTGAAATCCGAGAGCGCCCTCAGCTCCCCCGGCGCAGCGGAGGACAGCCGATCCAGCGTGACGCGGTGATGTTCTCCATAGGGAAGCAGCGCCTTCGGCTCCTGCTCCTCCATCGCCTGCACCTCATACAGCTCCCTCTGCGACACGGACGACCAGCCCTTCACCGCGCCGATCTCTTCCCCATTGATCCATACGGAAATATCCTCCGGGAATACCAGTCCCAGGCTCATTCCTCCACCTCCGTCAGATAGGCTGAAACCACCAGCCTGCCCTCCAGCCGGAAACAGCCGCAGTCCGCGTCATAGGCGGCTTTCTGTGCGGAAACTGATCGGATCCCCAGATCCCCGCCCGGCGGGAACGCCCCGCACGCAGCAGCAAACAGACCGATACATCCAGCCTCGCCATCGGCAGCCGAAGCCGGGACGCAGATGGAAAGCGAAACCTCCCATTCGGCCTCCCGACCGGTCCCAAGTCCGCCCAGATCGCCGCCCGCCGCCGTCTGGGAAAACTTCATTTCTCCCAGCCCCACCGCGATCAGCGGGGAATCTGGCGGGAATCTGCGCGGCGCGGCAGTCCCGCTCCGGCAGATCTCCACGCCGGCCAACCCCTGCGCCGTCTCAAGCCGGTCCATTACCTCCAGCACAAACTCTTCCAGCGTCATGGACTGCTCACCGCCTGCCTCTGCAGAACGGCCCACAGGTACAGCATCTCCCCGGCCAGCTCCTTGACCTGCGCAGATCTCACCGAATATTCCCGTCCCTGCGACAGCACCACCGGATCCGCCAGCCGATCGAGCCTGCACGAGAGCGGCCCGATATACAGGAAATGCGAGGTCTCATAAATTCCCTCCGGCCTCTGCACCCGCTCCGGATAGTCCCGGTTCCGATATCCAAGCGGCTGGATCACGGCGCACACCTGCTGCACCGTGTCCGCCGTCCGCACCTCCACCGGATACCCGTATTCCTCCAGCAGCCTTTCCACCCTGTGCCTGCGCGTCATCCCCTCATCCTTTCAAACACAAAGCCCGGGCTTTCGAGCCAGGGGGCCAGCGCCCCGCGCGACTCCTCCCAAAGCGTGCGCGCGGCAGCCGTGCCGTCCCCCGTTTTCACCGACAGATCCCCGGCGGAAAAGCTTTCCTCCGCGCGCGCCTTTCTCACCAGCGCATACCGGTAAAACAGCAGCGACGCGGCGGCGGTGCAGAGCAGATCGCCCTGCGCCTCCTCGTCAAAATTCTGTTTCAGCAGTCCCCGCAGCTGGGACAGGCACACCTTTGCCATCCCCGACCATTCAGCCGCGTCCTCCTCCGACAGCCCGGCCAGACCCGCGAACTGCTCCAATACCTTCTCCTCCATCGGCTTAATCAGTCCCCTGCGACACCGTATAGGTGACGGCGCGGCAGGCGTCCGTAAAGATCTTCGCAAAGCCTGCTGTCACGGTGATCGCCGCGCGTTCCAGCTGACGGTCGATCAGCTTATCGTAATCCACCGCCACATCGCCCGCCTGCACCATCTCCAAGGCGCAGTTCTTATCCAGACCAAGCAGCGTCTTTTCCTTGAGCTCCGGCACATGGAACAGATTCGCGCCGAGCGGCGTCGCCATCTTCCCGGTTCCCTGGAACGCCAGACCCGCCTGCGAATCCTGGAACTGCGCGATCCCGAGCAGCGTGCCCATCATATCGGTGGACGCCAGAATCGTATTCAGCTGGTACGGCGCGAGCGAAGTCCACAGATCGATCATGTCGCTGTATGCCGGCGCGGCGGAAAGCGACTTGCTCGTCGCAGGATTCTCATTGCCGTCGCCGTTGAGCAGCACCTCCACGGCGTCCCCGACGAGCGCGCTCGCAATATAGTTGCCGATCTGTCTGAGCGTCACGGTAAACAGATCCAGTTTCTGGAACCGGATCGCCTCATAGGACGCCACCAGCATCCTGCCGCGCTTATGCAGATGCACCAGGTTCGCCTGGGTGCGCAGCGTTGTCTCCGGGATCTGCGCGCCCTCCCCGACGTGCTTGAGCTCCTTATCGTCCCCCGTCATAGCGGATACCACAGTCCTGTAATCGGGCGACTGGATATTCGTCACCGTCGCCACGATCGACGGCAGGATATTGGCGCGCTCCATGCCCTGATGCACAGCGCGCGAAATATATTCCGGGAACAGCGCGGCGCTGTCGGAGGTCTGGAAAAACTTCTCCACGGCGTCGGACCCGGCTCCGCCCACCTTAATCCCGAACCTTTTCAGCTGCCGCTGGTAAGCGTCCAGTCCCGCCAGCGCGGATCCCTCGTAATTGGCCGACGGATCCAGCTCCTCCAGCACCTGTGTAAACGTCTTTCCCGGCGCGGCGTACATTCCCTTTTCCAAACGGATCGAATCGTAAAAAGCCATACCCATATCCCCTTTCTGTTACAGTAAAATCCCACACTCCGCGGAATCCGCATCAATGACCAAAAGCTCCCTGCCCGTCTCGGCTGCCTTGACGGCGCCTTCCCCGGCGGCGGCAAGCGTCTGGTACCCGGCGGACACCGCTCCGCTGACCGGTACGCGCACATACCCCGCCAGCTGGACGGCCGCGATCCCATCCCGGACGCTCAGCGCAATCCCGCAGAACTTGTCCCCCGCCGCACAGGCAGCCACTGTGCCGTTGGCGGAAACCTTGACCGGATCCCCCTTGCTGACCGTGCCGCTCACTTCAAACGAAGCGACATTCTCCTGAAACCCATGAAAGCAAACCTTCATCCTGAAAAACCTCCTCAAAAATTTATATCCGGAACGCCGAATTTTCCCCGGCATCATCCGCCAATTTCACACCGGAAAGCTGCGGCACAGCGGGAAACTTCTGATCCCTGCACCGGCGCAGCGATTTTTCCAGCTCCTGCAAATCCCCGATCTCCATCCGTTCCGCGGCGCGGCGCATCAATCCCGCGTCCAGCCCCGGCTCCAGCACGGCATACAGCCCTGCCACCTCACCGCAAAGCTTTTCCCGGTACAACCTCCCAAGCTCCGCCTGCTTTTCCATCTCGTCCCATTCCCGGAGCAGGGCCTCCGCCTGACTGTGCGTCAGCTCGACCCGACCCGGCTTCTCAAGCATTTTCCTAATTTCCCGCAACGCGATTCCTCCTTCCGGCGCGAACGCCTTCACCACACCGGCCTCCCGCTGTGCAGGGACAGCCACAAATGACCATTCATACGCGTCCGTAGGCCGATCCAGCACGGCGCAGCACAGCTTCCCGTCATACACCTCGCCTTTCTGATGGGAGCACCCTTTCTTCCGCCAATCCGCGCCGCAGATGGAGCACGTCACGCTTGCCACGGCGCACCCGACGCTCACTTCCTTTTTGATTCCCGCCTCCAATTCCAAAATCAAATCCTTATTCTTCTCCGTGCGCGGCAGATAGGCGCTGCCGATCAGCCTCGCATACGGCTCGCCCACGGAGGTACGCCTGTCCGCGTCCACCTCCACGCACGTATCGTAAATTCTCGCGGACTGATCCGTCCCGCGCCCGCTGTGATCAAAAATCCCCGTTTTCCCGCGGTACAATTCCGCCAGCCCGCGGAGCGCGTCAATAGTAAACCGTTCCCCGTCGCGATCGATTTCGTTATCACACAGCGCCACCCGGAATAAATAAAGCTCCTCCGGCGCGAACTCGCGGCGCGTGTACCGCGAAATCTTCTCCATTTCCCCCTGGACATCCAGCCCAGCCGATTTTACCGTATAACCCAACTACATCCCCTCCAGCTCACGTTCGATCTTTTCCGCCTGCGCGTTGGCAAGCCTTGCCGAAGCCAGCTCCTCCTCGTCGCGCAGACTGATGGTATCCCAAACGATCCGGTGCTCCGGGCTGAACCCATGGATCCCCAGCCAATATGCGCAGATTCTCGCCAGCGCGGGCTGCAAGATCCGCCTGTAATCCTCCAATTCGCTGGTCAGCAGATCGGCCTGCTGCGCCGACATTCTCTCCGTCGTGGACCACGAAAGTCCCAGCAAAAACGGCGGCACGCCCAGCTTGGCCACCATCTGCTCCATCATCTGGCGCACCGGGATCTCGCTGTCCAGAATCTGATTATCGGCCCCGATCACCTTCACGCTGACATCCCCAACCGACACAAAATCGCTCACACCCGGCCCCTCCTGCATGGCCCGGCTCCATTCAGCGGCGATCTGCTGCGCCCGTTCCCTGCCGAAAGCGCGTTCCCCCTCGCTGCCCGGCTTATACGTCACCGCGAACCGCACGTTCCCCACGCGTTCCCAATTCGTCCCGATCGTCTTGAAAATCGTCAGCAAAATCCTGCTCACGAACGGCAGCCCGCGCAGGATCGACGTCCCCAAAATTTCCCCCGGCGGCGGATTGAACGCCGTAAACAGGATGCGTTCCGGATACTCCACAGGGACGCTCCCGCCCGCTTCCTTTCTCCGTATCACCGCCTCGAGCGGATTATCGCCGCGGCAGATCTCCACCCCGTCAAGGCTCGCGTTATACAGCGCAAAGATCTCCCCGCCGTCCACTGTCGGCACAATCTCCCCCACCGCGCTTCCAAATGTCAGCAGCTGATCGAGGTACCCTGTCAAAAAGCTGTCCATACCGCACTGTCCGGCGTTCACGCGCACCGACCGCAAAAACGACTGGAGTCCCTGCTGGGCCTCCTGCTGCGGACATTCTACGGAAAATCCGCCTATCAAACGTTCGATCCGATACAGTGCGGCATCGATCAGCGGCACAGACTCCCGCAATGATTGATAGAGCCTGCGCTCCATCGCGCTCCCCGCCGAAAGATGATCCTCCCAGCGAAAGCTGTCGCGGGGAGCCGTCAGCACAGGGGCGGCGAGCCGCCTTTTCTTTCCAAAAATCAATTCACATCCTCCTCCATAGCAGGCACACATTCTTGAAGCTCACAGCTTCGGAGTGTTTTGGGGGTGTCCCCCAAACCCCGGCACGTATTATTTTTTAGACCTTGCAGGTCCCGGCGTTGGGGGCGGCTCAGGCCGCGCCCCCAAACCCCTACCGGCCCTTCCTTTTCTGAACGACAGAAAAGGAAGCAAAAGATCGTTTAGGGGAGGACCCCTAAAAACCCCCAAGGGGAGCGCTCTGGCCGCGTCCCCCTTACACCCCCACGGCCGGGTTCCTTAGTGGTAGGATCAAGCGTATCAAGAGCACAGAAACGCGCTCTCTGTAACGGAAAATTTCTGCGCTTTATTGGAATTTCTCAGAATCGTACAACTGTCCAGCAACCTATTTCGCCTGTTTCGAGCGCGAACCATTCGGAATCCTCGGCTTGCAACCTGTTCCTATTTCGCCCTAACCGGGCAGAGAGGTATCCACGCTATGGCCTGACGGCCAAACGCTTACCAGAGAGGCTCCCTAAGAAGACCGCGTAAGGCAAGCTACTCAACCAGCACACAACCCGCATAGAATTTCTTTTCTCTCCCTCAAGCAACTAAAAAATCCCTTCACCAAAGAGTATCCGTCTCGACACCATGGCCCGATAACCCGCGCGCCTAGGCGGAATCGGGTCCGGGACTGCGTCCCGGCGCGGGTCGAGGGGAAGATTCCCCCACCGTGTGGGGGAAATGTCACGAAGTGACAAAAGGGGACGGCCTGCGTGCAGGTTGTAGTCCCTGCCGGGGGTCCAGGGGCCGCGGAGGCCCCTGGCGGGGGAGGGCGGCGGCGAAAAAGGCGGAGGGCTCCGCGGAGAGATGCGCGGCAAAGTAGCGGATGTCGTCCATAGCGTGATCGTTTTCCTTGACTGGCACATCCTTTTGCGCGGCGTCGTTCCACCGATAGAGCGAAAACTCACGGATCGCGTCCGTGCAGGTGCGGCAAATCCGGAGCCGCCCCTCCTTGAGCGCGGACGCCGTCAGCCGGATCCCGTCCGCCACATCGTTTTGCGCCGGGAGTACCCGAAACCTGCCATGCCTCCGGATCGTCTCCAAAAAACTCGCCGCCGAGGGATCCGCCAACACCAGCGCAATCGGCCGATTCCCCGCTAAATCCTCCAAACCGCGGTAATGCTCCTCGTCCGTTTTCTGGTACCCCTCCCGCCGCGAATCAAAATAATACTCCTGAATCCGGTACCACACCGAATCCTTCCTCGCCCAAAGCCCGAACGACGACGGATTCACCGTCCCGTAATCGCAGGAGATCTGAAACTCCTCAAACGGCCCGTCCGGAACGCCGCAGAACTGATCCTCCGTCATAAACGGATACACAAGTCCCTGCGGAGCAGTCCACCTGCCAAGGACAAACCGCTCGTAAAATGTCCCGGAATAAAGGCGTTCATACCGTGCGATCATCCTGGGAGACAGCGACGGGTTGTCCTCCATCCGGAAATGGAGATAGAGCGCGTTTTTCTCTCCGGCTTTGCAGATCCATTCCCGATAGAACCAGTGCTGCGGATGCTCCGGATTACAGTTGAACCAAAATGTGGATCCCTCCACCGAACACCGGGCGAGAGCCTGCTCCACAAACGAGCGCGGCATCAAAGCGACCTCGTCGAGCAGCACGCCCGCAAGCGTCATTCCCTGAATCAGCGCCGGAGATCCCTCGTCCCTGCCGCCGAACAGATAGAACCTGTTGCTGCGTCCCGTACAGGAAACGTCAACATAATTTTCCGAAAGATGCGGCGCGCAGGAGAACCCCAGATCGGTCAGAAGCGGCAGCAAAGAATCCACAAGATTCCGCCGCAGGGAGCGGATCGTCTTCCCGCACAGCGCAAAGCTTTGGGAATCAAAGCGGAACATGGCCCATGCGATAAACGAAACACCCATGCAGACTGTCTTTCCACTGCGGACAGCCCCGTCGCAAATCAATGCGCTTTTCCCCTCGTGCGGGCTCCCCGGACACCACCAGGAAAGGGCCTGCATCTGGCGCGCAGAAAACCTCTGAAAGCTCATACGGAATCCCTTTCAAACGCGCGCGTGCTCTCCTGAAGCGCATGATAAAATCCGGAAACCCCCTCCTTTTCCTCAGCGTTTAGCATCTCCATGCACTGGAGCGCCTTGAGCCTGTCGAAAAATTTGATTTCCATCCCGCCTCCCTTGGGCCGCCGGATCTCCGCCACATTGAACAGATCCATCTTATCCAGCTCAGCGTCGTCGATTCCGTCCGAAAAAAGAAGCCGCACCGCGTCCTGGATCTCCCCAAAGGCGAGGCGGTTATATCCACGCAGCACCCGTTTCGTCATTTTTGTCATTGCCGCGCTTCCCTCCTTTCACCCTACCTGTAAAATGGCGCTGGAATTTCCTTCCATAGGGAAACTTTTAAAAAATTTTTTCTTGACAAATGAATTTTTCATGTTATACTGTGTATATACGATATATACAGTATAACAGCAAAACAGCACAGGGCAGGTGAGCAAGTGGATATTTTCATCAGCAACGCCGACGGCAGGCCGATCTATGAACAGATCGTCCGCCAAATCAAGGAGCAGATCCTCTCCGGAAAGCTTCAGGAGGGCGAGATGCTGCCCTCCATGCGCCTGCTGGCGCGGGAGCTGCGCATCAGCGTCATCACGACGAAGCGGGCCTACGAGGAGCTGGAACGGGAAGGCTTCCTTGATACCATGGCGGGCAAGGGCTGCTTTGTGGCAAGGAAAAATCTGGAGCTTGTGCGGGAAGAACAGCTCCGCCGCGCAGAAGATGGGCTGCAAAAAGCAGTGGACGCCGCGCGGATCGGGAATATTTCTCTGGAGGAACTGACAGAAATGCTGCGGACACTGTACCGCGAGATTTGAGAGAGGAAAAGAGGGAGCAAAGCTTATGGCAAACGCATTGGAAATCCGGGGCCTGACGAAAAGATACGACGGATTTTCGCTGGAAAACGTCAGCTTTTCGATCCCCGAGGGGAGCGTGATGGGCTTCATCGGGGAAAACGGCGCAGGAAAAACGACCACCATCCGGCTGATTCTCGACGGCATCCGGCGCGACGCGGGAGAAATCCGCATCTTCGGCAAGGACAATATCCAATACGGGCAGGAGGTCCGCGGCGAGATCGGCGCCGTATTCGACGAATGTTATTTCCCGCAGGATTTCCGCCCGGCGGATCTGGACGCCGTGTTCCGCAGGATTTATCCGCGCTGGGACGCAGAACTGTACCGCTCCTACCTCGAGCGGTTCGAGCTGCCGCAGCGCAAAACGGTCAAGGAATATTCCCGCGGGATGAAGATGAAGCTGTCCATCGCGTGCGCGCTGTCGCACCATCCGCGGCTCCTGCTGCTCGACGAAGCCACCAGCGGCCTCGATCCCATCGTCCGCGACGAAATACTCGATATTTTCCGCGGCTTCATGGAGGACGAAACGCACACGATCCTGTTCTCGTCCCACATCACGTCCGATCTGGAGCGGCTCGCCGATTACGTTTCCTTCCTGCATAAAGGAAAGCTTCTGTTCAGCCTGCCGCGCGACGAGCTTCTCGATACCTACGGCCTGATGCAGTTCCCGGAGCAGAAGCTCCGATCGATCCGCGCGCAGGACGTGATCCGGTTCCGGCGCGGGACGTTCGGATGCGAAGCCCTGATCCGCGACCGTTATATTGCGCGCGAGCTGTATCCGGATTTCCCCGTGCAGCCCGCCACACTCGACGAAATCATGATTCTTTATACAAAGGGGGAAGCGTTATGAGCGGACTCGTTTTAAAAGATCTTCTGAGCCTGCGCCGGTATCTGAAAAGCAGTGCTGCATTTCTGCTTATTTATGATATTATTTTTATCGCGGTAGATCAGGCTTCCTCCGCTATCGGCGTGACTATTTTCATTCTTGCGAGTCTTCATCTCTCTGCCGCCGCTTACGACGAATCGAGCCGCTGGGACGGCTACGCGCAGTCGCTGCCGGTAACGCATTCTCAGATTGTGCTGTCGCGTTATTTAACGGCTGGGATTTCTTCCCTTGCCGGACTGATTGTGGGGAGTATCCTGTTTGCAGTAAACATCGCCGTCCACGGCTTCACGCAGGAGCAGATCGCCGCTTCTTTTGGAGCAATTCTCGCCGTTATCCCAGTTACTATTTTGGTACAGATCTTCACCCTGCCGCTGATTTACCGGTTCGGCGTACAGCGCGCCCGCCTGTTTATCGTGCTGGGATATGCCCTGGCTGTGGCACTCCTGATTCTGTCCGTCCCGTTTTTGACGGGAGCACTCTCCACGATTGGCTCCATAACCCTCGGCGCAGTCGCCGTCGTGCTGATTCTGGTGGTCGGCACGGTGGTTTCTTTCCGGATTTCCTGCCGGATTTACGAAGCAAGACGGTAATGTTCCGCATAAAAACCGCCCTCCCAAGGCCGTAAAGCCAAGGGAGGGCGGTTCTGTTTTATGAACAAAAATTACTGGACCGGATAGTTCTGTTCCGGCGTGACCTGCGTCTCGCCGCGATCCTCAATCAGAGTAATTGTGATGTCAAACTCCTGACCGTTGCGGTACAGGGTGACAGTCAGCTGATCGCCCGGGCTGTGCACGCCGAGGATCTGGTACAGCTCATCCATCGTGGAGACAGCCTCGCCGTCAATCGCCGTGATGATGTCGCCGGGCTGCGCCTGGCCGCTGAACGGGCTTTCCGGATCGATCGAGGCGATCTCAATGCCGCCGCCCGTCCCGTAAGGCGTATAGGCGTTCCTGGCGCTGATCCCGAGACGCGGGCGGTTGGAAACGTAGCCGCTTGTCAGAAGATCGTCAAGGATTGCCTTTGCGCGTGCGGTCGGGATGGCAAAGTTGATGCCCTCGTAAGAGACGCCGGAAATTTTGGAGGACGTGATTCCCACAACCTGACCGTATTCATTGACAAGCGCGCCGCCCGAATTGCCGGGGCTGATGGCCGCGTTCGTCTGGATGTAGGTCATGTTGGCCGTATTGCTGTAGCTGACGGGACGGTTCAGTCCGGAAACGATCCCGTTCGTCATGGAACTGGCGTACTGGACGCCGCTCGGATTGCCGATAGCGTAAACAACCTCGCCGACCACCAGATCGTCGGAGTCGCCGAAAACAGCGGGAGTCAGACCGGCAGCGTCGATTTTGAGCACCGCGAGATCGGTGATCTTGTCAAAGCCGACGATCGCCGCGTTGTATTCCCGTCCGTCGTGCAGCAGCACCGTGACAGCCACATCGCGGGAATCGTTGAGCACGTGGGAGTTGGTGAAGATATAGCCGTCCTCCGAGGCGATAATGCCGGATCCGATCCCGGACGCCGTCTGCGTCTGCGTGAGCACACAGACAATCGAGGGAGCAACCTCCTCATAGATTTCGGTTGCGTCGAGCGCACCGCCGGCGGGCTTGCTTTGCAGCTGCATCCCGGTGGAATCGGGATCCGTCACCTCGCCGTCAGGGGCGGGCACGGCATTGCCGGAGGTTTCCGGCAGCTCAGGCGTCTGTTCCGGCGCAGAGCTTTCCGGCGGATTGGGCGTATATTCCTCGCTCGAACTGGAACCCGGATTGGCGGGCTGATCGATCGGCGCGATAAAGGCGCTCCAGACAGTCGAGATAAACAGTCCGAGCAGGAAGATCACCAGCAGGGCTATCAGGATGCCGATGAACACCTTGAAGCCGCGGCTCTTGGGCGGCTGCGGCGGATAAGGCGGATAACCTCCGTTCCCGCCATAGGGGGGATAGGGCGGCTGACCGCCGTGCGGGGGCTGCTGATTCTGCCACGGAGCGGGCTGATTGGGATTAGGATAGCCGTTGTATCCCTGCCACGGTCCCGGCGCGCCGGGATACGGACGCGGCCCGCCCTGCTGATAGGGAGGCTGCTGGCCGTAAGGCGGCGGATATGCGCCCGGCCCCTGGGGGTGCGGCTGCTGGGGCGGCTGGGCCTGCTGGTTTTGAGGATGCGGCTGCTGGCCCGGGAACGGCGGCTGTGCCGCGCCGTGAACGGGAGGCTGCTGCCCTGCCTGATTGGCGGGATCTGCCTGCTTCGGCTGTCCGGGCTGTTGTGCCGCGCCCTTCTGTGCGGCGAAAGTCTCCCACGGCTTTGGTTCCTGTGCGGGAGCGGACGGAGCCTCTTTTGCAGGCTCCTCCGGCTGTTTGGGGGATTCCTCCTCGGGCTTTTCCTCCGTCGGGACGGCTGCGCCCTCCGAAGCCCACTGGTGCTCCGGCTTTTTCTGCTGGCGCGGGGCAAAAAGGCCTTCTGGTTTTTTCTGCGCGGAGGGTGTTTCCTCCGGCGTCATGTTCTCTTTCTTTTCTTCACTCATGGAATTGGGACACCTCCAGGCGGTGGTTATTTTTCATTTTTCGGCGCGGCGGGCTCGTCCTTCAATGCCTTGGCCGATTCCACCACTGTGATTTTCGGGAGCCAGAACTGGAACTGGCAGTATTCATTTTCCACACTGCTCACGGTAATTTCGCCGTTATGCAGCTTGATGATGGTTTTGACGATATAAAGGCCAAGCCCCATACCGGTTTTATCCTGGCTGCGGGATTTATCGGTCTTGTAGAAGCGGTCAAAGACGAGCGGCACCTCGTCGGCAGGGATGCCCTGGCCGCTGTTGCGTATCGTCACCTGTACGCGGTCGGGAAGATCCTCCACACGGAAGCGGATATATCCGCCGGGATTGGTGAACTTGACGGCGTTCTCCGTCAGGTTGTACACCACCTGATGGATCATATCGGGATCGCCGTCCACAAAGAGGCTGTCCATATCCTCCAGCCCCTGAATTTCGAGCTGCTTGTCATCGATGCTTTTCTCAAAGGAGAGCAGCGCCTCAACGACGGTGTGGGAGATATCGAAGCGTCCGGGGCGCAGCTTGAGCTCGCCGTTGTCGATGCGGGAGAGATCGAGCATCGTGCGCACAAGGCGGGAGAGCCTCTTGACCTCCTGAGAGACGATCTTGAGGTAATGGGACTGCTTTTCCTGCGGGATGGTGCCGTCGAGGATGCCGTCGATAAACCCGGAGATTGTCGTCATGGGGGTTTTGAGCTCATGCGAGACGTTGGCGATAAAATTGCGGCGCACATTCTCGCTCGTTGCCAGGGAACTGGCCATGTTGTTGAAGGCCAGAGCGAGCTGGCCGATCTCATCGTCAGTGCTGGCATTGACGCGCACGGAGAAATTCCCGCTCCCGAATTCCCGCGCAGCATGGGCCATCTCGCGCAGGGGACGCGCCATCCGGTAGGAAAAGGCCCAGACTACCGCAAACGACACCAGGAATGTGACCAGTCCGGCAAAGAGGAACATTTTTACAATATTGCGCCTGTATCCGTCCATCAGCCGCGCGTTGGAAGCCGCGAACACCGCGCCGATCACAATGTCCCTGCCGGCAAGCCCCTCCACGGAAATGGGCACGCCCACAACGTAATGGGCCTCCTGATAGATGCCGCCGAGCGTTCCCAGACCGATGTAACCGCCGCTAAGGGCAGGCTGCATATAGGCGCTGGCCACGACGGCGTCCTGTGCAGGGGACTCTGAATCGACGGAAGAGGACACCAGCCGGTTCCCGCCGCGGTCGGTCAGGAAGATCTCGGAGTCGCTGGATTCGGCAAACACAGTCATAAACGTCTGCAGCCGGTTGCCGTCAAGATTGTATTGGGTGCCGTCGAAAAAGGCGGTGCTTTCCGCAAGCTCCGCAACGCTGCGGGCATTGCGGCTGAGCAGATCGCGTTTTTCTGTCTGCCAGTATTGTGAGACGACAAAGATCATGACGAGACCGAGACAGAGGAAGCTTACGAGGATGATCAGCGAGGTGATGCGCAGATATTTAGTGAACAGGGATTTCTGCATACAAAAAACACCTTCGTTTATTCTTTGACTTCAAATTTGTAGCCGACCCCCCAGACGGTTTTGAGGGCCCACTTGTCGGACACGCCCTCCAGCTTTTCGCGCAGCCTCTTGACGTGGACGTCCACGGTGCGGGAATCGCCGTAATAATCGAAGCCCCACACCTCGTCAAGGAGCTGATCGCGGGTAAAGACGCGGTTCGGGTTGCTGGCGAGGTGGTAGATGAGCTCCATCTCCTTAGGCGGGGTGTCGATCTGGACGCCGTTCACCTTGAGTTCGTAGTTGGTGAGGTTGATGGAAAGCTTGTCGTATTTGACCTCTTTGACAGTGTCTTCGCTGTTTTTGTTGAGGCGGCGCAGCACAGCCTTGATGCGCGCGATAACCTCCTTGGCCTCGAACGGCTTGACGACATAGTCGTCGGCGCCGAGCTCCAGACCGAGGACCTTATCAAAGACCTCTCCCTTTGCGGTGAGCATGATGATGGGGCACTGAGATTTTTTGCGGATCTCCCGGCAGACCTGCCAGCCGTCGAGCTCAGGGAGCATGATGTCGAGCAGGATGAGATCGGGGTTCTCAGCGTCGAACAGCTCGATAGCCTTGCGGCCGTCGTTGGCAATCACGACGTCGAAGCCTTCCTTTTCGATGTAAAGCCGCAGCAGCTCGCAGATATTCTGATCGTCATCCACGACGAGGATTTTTCCGGATGCCATAAAAAAACTACCTCCTTCAAACAAGGGCAGAGCCCTGAAAGCTTAGTTTAAATTATACCCCCGTTTCGCGGAAAAAGGATGAATTTTTTATAAAAATTCCTGACAGTTTTTTATTTTGCTGGACATTGGCGACTGACCGCGAAGGGATCCCGGGCAGATCCCCGCCCGCGTACCACGCCGGAAAACGGGGATTGCCGAACGAATGGCTGGACCTGGGGGACGCCGTCCCCCAGCCCCCCTGGCAAGGCTGAGCCTTGACGCAGATCGCGCGCGCAGAATGGTGGGAACAGAAAGCATAAAGCCCGCGTTAAAAAAAGCCTGCCGCAGAACTGCGGCAGGCGACGAATTATTTTTTCATGATGCTTTTCAGGAGACCGCCGTTTTGGATGATGTTCTGAATAAAGGGCGGGAACGGCTGTGCCTGATACGTTTTGCCGGTGGTGACATTGGTAATGACGCCGGTATCGAAATCGACGTCCACCTCGTCGCCGGATTTGATATCGCGGGCAGCCTCGTCGCATTCGAGGATGGCGAGGCCGATGTTGATGGCGTTGCGGTAGAAGATGCGGGCAAAGGTGCTGGCGATCACGCAGGAGACGCCGCTGGCCTTGATGGCGATCGGCGCGTGCTCACGGGAGGAACCGCAGCCGAAGTTCTTTTCTGCTACGATGATATCGCCGGGCTTGACGTTCTTGACGAAGCTGCTGTCGATATCCTCCATGCAGTGGGCGGCCAGCTCCGCGTGGGACGAGGTGTTGAGGTAGCGGGCGGGGATGATGACGTCGGTATCGACGTTGTCTCCGTATTTATGGACAAAACCGTGTGCATTCATAATGATGATTCCTCCTTAGGCAAGCTTTTCGGGGTCGGTGATGTAGCCGGTCACGGCGCTGGCGGCGGCAACAGCCGGGCTGGCGAGGTAGACCTCGGATTCTACGTGCCCCATGCGCCCGACAAAGTTGCGGTTCGTGGTAGATACAGCGCGCTCACCCTTGGCAAGAACGCCCATATGTCCGCCGAGGCACGGCCCGCAGGTAGGGGTGGAAAAGACGGCCCCGGCCTCGATGAAGATTTCGGCCAGCCCCTCGCGCACAGCCTGGAGGTAAATGTCCTGGGTGCCCGGAAGGATGATGCAGCGCACGCCCTTGGCGACCTTGCGTCCCTTGAGGATGGACGCGGCGGCGCGCAGATCCTCGATGCGCCCGTTCGTGCAGGAGCCTATGACGCTCTGATCGATTTTGATTTCGCCCACATTATCGATGGTGCGGGTGTTCTCGGGGAGGTGCGGGAAAGAGACGGTCGGACGGAGCGCCGAGAGATCGATGGTGACGGTGCGGACATATTCCGCATCCGGATCGGCGGCATAAACGACGGGGGTGCGCAGGAAACGGTCCTTGCAGTAGGCCTCCGTCACCTCGTCCACCGGGAAGATGCCGTTCTTCGCGCCGGCCTCAATAGCCATGTTGGCGATGCACAGGCGGTCGTCCATGGACAGGGCCTTGACGCCCTCGCCTGTAAATTCGAGCGACTGGTAGAGCGCGCCGTCCACGCCGATCTCGCCGATCAGGTGGAGGATCACATCCTTGCCGCTGACCCATTTGGAGGGCTTGCCTGTGAGCTCTACCCGAATAGCGGCGGGCACCTTGAACCACGCCTTGCCGGTGATCATGCCGGCGGCCATGTCGGTGGAGCCGACGCCCGTGGAGAACGCGCCGAGCGCGCCGTAAGTGCAGGTGTGGGAATCGGCACCGATCACGCAGTCGCCGGGGCCGACGATGCCTTTTTCCGGAAGAAGCGCGTGCTCAATGCCCATCTGGCCCACGTCGTAGAAATGGGTGATGTTGTATTTTTCCGCGAACCTGCGCACCTGAAGGCACTGCTCCGCGGCCTTGATGTCCTTATTGGGGGTGAAGTGGTCGAGCACCAGAGCGATGCGGTCCTTGTCAAAGACGGAATCCGCACCGCATTTTTCAAATTCGTTGATGGCGACGGGGCTGGTAATATCGTTGCCGAGCACGATATCGAGGTTCGCCTCAATCAGTTGTCCCACCTCCACGTGGTCCAGACCGGCGTGCGCCGCCAAAATTTTCTGGGTCATAGTCATTCCCATAAAGAAAAACCTCCTTAAAAGCAGCTTGTTGTGGTTTAAGTATGGCACAGTTCTTGCAAAAAGAATGTAAAGTATGATACAATCCAGAAAAAGGAGGGAGCAGAATGTATCATCCATCATGGGCCGCACTGGAAAACGCGCAGTTCCCGCGCATCTACCGCACGGGGGAGCTTGTATATATACAGGGGACGGAGGCGGATAGATTTTATTATTTGAAATCGGGAAAGGTGCGGATTTTCCTGCAATCCCCGGACGGCGCAGAAAAGACGCTCAATGTGCTCGAGCCGGGGAATATTTTCGGCGAGGCGTCCTTTTTTGACGGCCTGCCCCGCGTATCGTCGGCACGGACGCTGGCAAAATCGGCGATCATCCCCATCACGCGGCCCATCCTGCTGCGGTGCTTTTCGGAGGAACCGGAGCTGGCGATGGGCCTGCTCAAGTACCTGTCGCAGACGGTGCGGATGCTCTCCGCACAATTAGATAACATGGCGTTCCTGCAGGCGGATCAGCGCATCGCGCGGATCCTGCTGAGCCTGCCGCCGGAAAAGGACGGGCGCGGGATCGCCGTGACGCACGAGGAGATCGGCGATCTGGCCGCCGCGTCGCGTGTGACAGTGAGCCGCACACTGGGGAGCTTCGCGCACCGCGGCTGGATTGCGACGCAGTACCGCCGCATCCTGATTCTGGACAGGGACGCGCTCGAGGGCTTCGCGTACAGATAGCCTACGCGTGCTCCTTGCAGGAAAGCTCGCAGACCTCCAATCGGAGCACCGCAATTCGGTCCAGCGTGGCAGCGGGAAAATCCCAGTCTGTTTTGTCCGTATAATGGGCCATGATTTTTTGCAGGCCGTAAATTTTTTCAGCGGGCTCCCGAAGGATCTCGATCCGCCCCTTCCCCATAACACACTGATATAGATAGGAGAACTGGCACGCCGTCCCGCCCGGAGAAAGGCGGTGCGAGGTATCCATTTCAAAAGCAGTCAGAGACTGCCCGGGGATGAGATCGATTTTCCGCCCCTCCGACGCACTGTGGAAATAGAGGACGATCCTGCCGTCCCGATCCTCCCAACCGAAATTGAGCGGGACAATATACGGCTCGCCGCCGTCAACGAGGCCGATCCGGCAGCAGTCGCAGCCGGACACAATCTGTAAGATTTTCTGGTAATCGGTAATTTCCCTGTCTTTTCGTCTCATAGCGATCCTCCTGTTGAAAGTGAATACAGCTTTATGATAGCAAAAAGGCCCCCTCTTTTCAACCAAACAGCCGGATGCTGTGGAAAAAAGCCGCAAAGCTGGGAATAATACCCGCAAAGGGAGGGCTTGCTATGGTATTTCATCCGGAAAAGGGGGCGCTCACGCTGCTGCGCGTTCGGAGTCTGGCGGTATGGATCGCTCTGTGCTTTCTGGCGGGAGTGCTTCTGCCAAACCCGCGGGCAGCCGCCGTCACAGCAGCGATCCTAAGCGCGGCGTATTTGGGGGCAGCGATGTGGTACATCCCCGTGCTGCTGCGCCGCGCCGAGGTCGAGATCCGGGAAGATCGCCTGACATACCGGTCCGGACTGCTGTTCCGTCAGGAAATTCAAATCGAGCTGCGCCAAATTTTCCTGATCACGAAACGCCGCACGCCCCTGCAAAGGTACTTAAAGCTGTGTACAGTGGTTCTGCGATCCTGCGGCCCAGCAGTGCGAATCAGCTGGCTGACCGGTGCACAGGCGGAAGCTTTGGAGGGAATTTGGAGGCCGCGTCATGGATAAGCGTCGCCTGCACCCGTACAGTATTTTGGAATCGTTCCCCCAGTTCGCGCTGTTCTCCCTCATCCCCTTTTTGCAGTCAGTAGCGGCCGCGCCGCTGTCGGGGAGCGCGTGGAAAAGCCTGTTCTGGGCAATGCTGCCGTTCCTCCCGGCCATACTTGTGTATCTGGCATCGTCATACAGCCGGGAGGACGGGTTCCGTTTCCATCGCGGGATTCTGCTGCGCCGCTGCGATATCCTCCCGGATGCGGATATCTCATCCGCGGAGATCCACACCACACTGATTGCCCTGCTGACAGGCGCATCATTTCTGCGGCTGGATACGCCGGCCGGACGCGGGATCCGTCTCACGCTGCCGATCACCCGCCTGCGCCGTACAGATACAAAAGGCTGGCGCAGACGCACATCCCTCCCGGCAGGCCGGATCCTGCTGGCGGCAGCCGCGTGGTCGAGCCCCGCCTCAGGGCTGATGTTTACGGGACTGGCCCTGCAGCGGGCGGGCCGGATTCTGGGCGAAGAATTTTCGCGTCCCGTGTACGATACAGTGAGCCGCGGATTCCGGATCGC
>DVHF01000047.1 GCA_018712265.1 Candidatus Gallacutalibacter pullicola | reverse complement strand
TCTATGGGAGGACGATGAATCCACAGTATCCCTCTCCCGGCTTTTTGAGAACCCGTTCGCCAACTCCGATATCTTTGAAGATGATCACCGCGTTATAAACCGGTTGTTTTATCTGACCTCCAAATGGAGAGACGGACATCTTGACATGTTCTTTTTCTTCGAGGAAAATGAATTTCTAAAGGATCAGCGCGGTGATCTGCATCTCCGTGGATCCTCATTTCACATTTTCCATCCCAGCCAGATTTCTTTGTCCTAAATATATAAAATGACTATATAAAGTATTAACATTCTAATTTTGCCCCCTATTATATAACGACGCGTCACCTCATAGATCCATAACAGTTTTTTGACACTATTTTTGAAAAATAAAAACGCCAAACAGCGGGAGCATCCCCCTGCTGTTTGGCGTTTTCTTTTATCAGCTGTCAGCGATACATCTTAGCGGTACATCTTCATGTATTCGCCGTGGGCCTCGATCAGCTCGTCGCACATGGCCTTGATATCGCGGATATTCAGCTCCGCGGCCGTATGCGGATCGAGCATCGCCGCATGATAGATGTCCTCGCGCTTTTTGGTGAGCGCCGCCTCGATGGTGAGAAGCTGGACATTGATGTTCGTCATATTCATCGCGGCAAGGTGCGCCGGAAGACGTCCCACGTGGCACGGGGTAATGCCGCTGCCATCCACCAGACACGGCACCTCGACACAGGCGTCGGCAGGCAGATTGTCAATCAGCCCGGTGTTGAGCACGTTCCCGCCGATCTTGTACGGCGTATTCGTCACGATGGCCTCCATAATATAGGAAGCATACTCCTTGCTGCGCTCGTGGGTGATTTTGCCGTCGTTGAGGATATCGGCGCGCTCCTTCTCCCAGCCCTCGATCTGGTTGACGCAGCGGCGCGGATATTCGTCCAGCGGGATCTGGTAGTCCTCGATCATCTCCGGATACTTGTTCTTGATGAACAGCGGATTGTACTCGGCGTTGTGCTCGCTGGACTCCGTGCAGTAATAGCCCAGACTGTTGATGTACTCAAATCGGACCATGTCCTTGTGCTTTTCTGTGGTGTTCTTCTCCAGCGCGCGTCTGCGGATCTCCGGATACAGGTCGTTGCCGTCCTTGTCGTGGATGTCCAGCAGCCATGCCATGTGGTTGATACCGGCGATCAGCTCTGTGCGTCCCTCAAGCTTATCCTGCATGTTGAGCTCTTCCAACAGCGTGGACGAGCAGGTCTGCACGCTGTGGCACAGGCCAACCGTTTTCACCTTGGTATATCTCTGCATATACCCGGTGAGGATCGCCATCGGATTTGTGTAATTGAGGAACCACGCGTTCGGACAGACCTCCTCCATATCGCGCGCAAAATCCTCCATCACCGGGATGGTGCGCAGGCCGCGCATAATTCCGCCAATGCCGAGCGTATCGGCGATCGTCTGGCGCAGGCCGTATTTTTTGGGGATCTCAAAATCGATCACCGTGCACGGCTCATAGCCGCCCACCTGGATCGCGTTGACGACGAAATCAGCGCCGCGCAGCGCGTCGCGGCGGTTCTCAACGCCCAGATACGTCTTGATGACGGCCTTGCCGTCGTTGATATTGCGGTTGATCGCCTCAAGGATAATCTGAGAATCCTCCAGACGCTTGGCGTCGATGTCATACAGCGCGATTTCCGCCTCGCGGAGCGCAGGCGTGCACATGCAGTCGCCCAGCACGTTTCTGGCAAAAACGGTGCTTCCAGCTCCCATAAAAGCAATTTTAATCATAGGACCGATTCCTCCTGTGAGCAAGGGATCATCGTTCTTCCCCCTTGCAGAATTTCTGAATTTATCATATAATTTTTTCTGAAATCGGGATAGGGATTTTGTAGAAAAAAATTGTCAAAATGTTTCAGAGTCAGACTTTGCTGAAAGTCGGAAAATGCCGGATTTTTCATCGGAACAGGATGATTTAATTGATGCAGGAAGCATCGCTGCGACGGGAAATCCGGCGGCCTTGATTTTTAAACACAGACTGGAAAGGATGGTTCAGATGGAGACAGCCTTGTCCGCCGCGCCGCTTTCCGTTTATTTCTGCGGGACAGAGAAATGCGAGCCGGGCCATTTTTTTGGACCGGCGGTACGTCCGCATTATTTGATCCATTTTGTCCTGCGCGGAAAGGGAATGTACCGCACCGCCCAGCGCAGTTTTTTCCTGGAGGGAGGGCAGGCATTTTTGATCCGGCCGGGAGAAACGACGTATTATGAAGCGGATTCGTCGGAGCCGTGGGAATACTCGTGGCTGGCGTTCGACGGTCCGGAGGCGGAGCGTCTGCTGCGGGAATACGGTCTGGATCGCGAGCCGGTGTGCCGGTTTCAGCCCGTCGCGTGGGTGGAGTCGCTGTTCGGACAGGTGATTGCGGCGTTTGAAAGCGGACGTTTCTGTCCGGAGAGCATGACCGGCTGGTTTTATCTGATCTACTCGTGCATTGTGCGGCAGGCCCCGGCGCCGGAGCCTGAGGTGCCGGGAGAGGAATTATACTTCCGATCCGCATTGTCGTATATCCGGAATAATTTTGGGTATCCGATTACCGTGACAGATATCGCGCAGTTTGTGGGGATTGACAGGACGTACCTGTACCGGATTTTCCGAAACCGCTGCGGCAAATCCCCCAAGGAATACCTGACGGAATACCGGATCCGGATCTCGCAGGAAATGCTCCAGCACAGGGAATATTCGGTAACAGAGATTGCCTTTTCCTGTGGATTCCATGATTCGTCCACTTTCTGCAAAAGCTTCCGGCGTACTGTTGGGACGTCCCCCCTTGCCTATCGTAAGAATAAAACAGGCGAAGCCTGCACACCAGACCAAATCTGAACCTGCGGCGGGCAGAATTTTTGAAGCTTTCAGCTTCATCGTTGTTCTATCGGACCTGGCAGGTCCCGGCGAAAGGGGCGTTCGGGCCGCCCCCTAACACCCCCGGCCCTTCCTTTTCTTGTTGGAAGAAAAGGAAGCAAAAGACCATTTAGGGGGACACCCCCTAAAAACCCCCAAGGGGGAGCGCTCTGGCCGCGTCCCCCTTTCACCCCCACGGCCGGGATCCTTTGTGGTAGGAGTAAGCTTATCGAGAGCCAATAGGTGCGCTCCCGCTACTGAAAACGCCTGCGCCCTTATAAAGCGTTTTTCAGAATCCGGCAACTGTATGGCAGGCTGATTCGCTTATTTCGGGCGCGAATGGTTCGGAATCCTCGGAGTGTAACCTCACCCTATTTCGCGCTAACCGGGCAAGGTGATAGCCACGCTGAGAGCCTGACGGCTCACGCTTAACAGTGCGGATCCCCTAAGACTGCCGCGCTTCGCGCGGACCGCTGCATCGGCATCAGCCACCTGATCGCTTTTCTGTGAGCCTCCCACCGCGACAGAGTATCCACGGCAACGGCATTTCAGCGACCGGAGGGAGCGATCCGCGTTCTGCTCACCGCAGGTGCGTCAAGGCTTAGCCTACCTTGTTGACTTTTTAAGGGGAATCCTTTTATAATGATGATTGGAGGGAGGTTTATCTATGAAAAACACAAAACAGAGGCAGGCGATCCTCTGCCTGCTCGCACAAAGCCACGGCCCGCTGACCGCAGAGGACATCTTTCAGTCTTTGCGGGACTCCTGCCCGTCGCTCGCCCTCTCCACCGTCTACCGCAATCTGGAACGCTTCTGCGCGGAGGGCCTCGTCAAAAAGGAAAGCCTCAACGACGGGATCATCCGCTATACTTCGGGCCGCGAACATGGTCATTACCTCGTCTGCACCGAATGTGACCGGCGGATCCGTCTGGACAGCTGTCCCCTCTCCGAAATCGAACAGGAGCTTGCCAGAAAAACCGGCTTTGAAATCGACGGCCACAGCCTCACAATCTACGGAAAATGTCCGGACTGCCTGCATCGGGGAACGTCCGGCCATCCATCCAGGAAAGACTAAAGGTGTTATTATGAACTACATTATTTTTGACATGGACGGCACGCTTCTGGATTCCATGTCCGTATGGGAACAGGTTGATCGGAATTACATTGAAAAATACAGGCTGGATGTCCCGCCTGAGAAGCTGCACGAGATGTTCAAAGTTATGACGCTGCCCGACTCCGCAGACTACCTCCATAAAAATTATCAGCCCGAGATCCCCCCGGAACAGATCTGCCGCGAGATCGAGGAGATGGGCCGCCGCGAATACGAATATAATGTCCCGCTCAAGGATGGCGTCCGTGAAGCCCTCGAGCAGTTTCATCAGGCCGGGATCCGGATGTGCGTCGCATCCGCAAGCGAGCGTATCCATGTGGAAACAGCTCTGCGCCGCCTCGGTGTGCTCGACCTTTTCGCGTTTGTTCGCACCTGCACCGAAGCAGGCTCCGGCAAGGAACAGCCCGAAATCTTCCGCCAGTGCGCACAGCTTCTGGGCGCACAGGACTGCGGCGAGGTGATCGTATTCGACGACGCCTCCCATGCCCTGAAAACCGCCAAAGACGCAGGGTTCCGCACCGCCGCCGTCTACGATTCCGCCTTTGCTCAGGACGAAAAATATCTGCGCGGCCTGTGCGATTACTACTTTTCTTCCGCCTGGGAATGGCCGCAAATCCTGCGCTGATCCGTGTTTCCAACCCGCGCGGGACTGTCACATTTTTTTCTTTAAAATGTAATAAAATATATAACCGATTGTCATATTCTTTTCATAATAGGCTGGCATAATATAGACACAATAAAGAATAAGAAATATACCGGAATCAAGAAGTCCGGCAGAGATGGAAAGGATGACGGTTATGTATAACCCCTATGAAAACAATCACAATAACAACTTATATGACGGCCAGCAGAACCAGTCCACAGACGGTCAGGAAGTACAGTCCAATTACAACGCAACTACCAATACGTCGTGGGAGAACCCGGCGGGCCAGCAGAACTCCTATTCCTCGCAGGATCCCAACCACACCTCCTGGAACGGAAGCTATTACCATTCCGCTTACCATCCCGGCGGCGCTCCGCAGAACGGATGGGACCCCAACCCCAGGAAAGAAAAGAAGCCCATGTCCAAGGGTAAGAAAATCGCCCTCAAGGTTGTGGCCGGCGTACTTGCGTGCTGCGTAATCTCCACCGGTACTCTGGCAGGCTTTACCGCTCTGGTAAATCAGGGCGTTATTTCCATCAATACCACCACCAACACGGAACCGCTGTTTGTCATCAATAAACTGGATGATTCCTCCTCCAGCGCCACAACAACCCAGGTGGTTTCGGGCGACGATCTCACCCCGCAGGAGGTTGCTGCAAAGATCCTCCCGTCCGTGGTGTGCATCCAGAACTACCAGATCAGCCGCCAGTATAACTGGGGTCAGGGCATGGAAACGAGCGACAGCGATGTTTCACCTGCCGGCGAAGGCTCCGGCATTATCGCCACTGCTGACGGCTACATCATCACCAACGCGCACGTGGTGAACGGTGCCACCTCTCTCAAGGTTGTCACCTACGACGGCGACACGTATGAGGCTGAGCTTGTCGGCAGCGACAGCATCACAGACCTTGCAGTCCTCAAGATCGACGCCACCGGCCTGACACCGGCAGAATTCGGATCCTCCAGCGACCTTCAGGTTGCCGACGAAGTCATGGCAGTCGGAAACCCGGGCGGCATGGAATTCAGTTCCAGCGTCACAATGGGTTATGTTTCGGCGCTGAATCGTGTGCTTACCGATGAATCCGGCATGACCATGACCTATATCCAGACGGATGCCGCCATCAACCCCGGCAACTCGGGCGGCGCTCTCGTCAACATGAAGGGCCAGGTTGTCGGCATCAACACCGCGAAGATCGCTGCAACAGGTTACGAGGGACTTGGCTTCGCCATCCCGATTGACGACGCACAGCCGATCATCAGCGACCTGACCGCTTACGGCTACGTCCGTGACCGTGCGGCGCTCGGTATCTCCGGACAGTATATCGACAGCATCACCGCCCGTTTCAACGGCCTGCCCACCGGTATGTACGTTGCCCAGATTACCAGCTCCAACGTCTCGGATGCGGGTATTCAGGAAGGCGACGTCATCATGCAGATTGACGGCAAGGACGTTACCTCGACGGAATCCATCACCGCTGTTGTAACCTCCAAGAAGCCCGGCGACACAGTTACGCTGCAGGTCGGGCGCCCGAGTACAGGCGAAATCCTCACCATGGATGTTACGCTGACACAGGTTACCGGCAACTGACTGCTGTTTCCATATAAATAAAAAAAAGAGCCGTCCCCTACCGGAATTTCCCGGCGGGGGACGGCTTTTGCGTATGAATCAGCCTTCCGAAACGATGCAGGTGCTTATCACATTTTTCCAGAAGACAAACTTCATCATTCTGGATCCTTCCGCATCGGCATCGCGGCAGTCGTAGGGCAGGCGCTCCGTCTCCAGCTCCTCCAGACGGGCAAGCTCCCCGTTTAGATACTGGTGCAGGCGATCCTGCGCTGCAAACAGACGGGCGCGCAGTCCGCCGGTGCGCTGATCGAATACCTCCAGACCGAACACCTTGTAATCGGTCAGCCACTGCGCGCGGTACTCCTTCACAAAGCGATCCAGCTTCGCCACCACAGCCGGGATTCGCTCGTCCGCGTACCGTGCGATCGCCTCGCGATCATCCGCCAGATACGCCGCGCGCAGATCGATCCCCAGCGTGCACTTATCGGCCAGAAGTGCGCACAGCGATTCCTGCGTGCGGAAATATACCTCCCAGCCCGGATTCCTCTGCGCGCATCCGGCCAGCTGTGCCGCAGCATCCTGATAGTACGCCGGATAGCTGGGCAGGACGTGCCAGTCGCAAAGGCCGTACATAACATCCTGATACAGCAGGTAACGCGTCGGATCGCCGCCGCACAGGCCCGGCTTTTCATTATCCGGCGGGAAATTCGCCAGATCCAGTTTAAGGAAATCGTGGTAATCAGCGCCCACGCACACAGCGAACCGGGCCGCCACATGATCGTCGCTGTTATTGTCCGCATAGCAGGACTCCGCCCAGAATTGAAGCGTCGGCAGGACGGTAAACGTGGAGCCTTCTGCGCCGTCGTCGCCCCAGGTGGTGAGCAGCACGTCAGAAATCCCGTTTTCCTTGCAGCTTTCGTGCGCAAGCGCGCCTGCCGCGAGGCTAAACGTATTATTCGGGGCAAATCCCACCCAGTTCCATGCGCCGCCGGCAAACACGACGTCGTGGAACATCTTCTTGTGGCTTTTGATCATGCGGTCATACTTTTCCTTTTCCAGCGAATAGTAATCCCAATAGACCAGCGAAATATCGTCCGGGATTCTGGCCTTCTCCTCCGCGGTCAGCTCTGCGGCGTCCGCATAATATTCGCCCTTATTGAGCAGGCGGTAGAACATATCGCTCCACATCATGGGATGATAGCCGTATCGACGCAGGATCTCCATCACGCGGTTGAAATGCGTGATCATAATATCCATCCGGTTCTGATACCCGTGCTTGTCGAGGTATTTCCCAAGGCCGAGCATATGCGCCTCATCCATACCGATATTGATCCGGCGGCTGGAAAGGTTCTCCGCCATTGTTTTCACCATTTCCTCGATCAGCTCGTATGTGGCATCCTCACCGGCCAGGAGAATATCGCCGCAGTCGCGCACATTCTGAAACGATTTCCACTGGAGCGGCTGCATCAGGTGCGCCAGTGTCTGGATACTCGGGACGAGATCGATCGAAAAGATTTTAGCATACTCGTCCATGCGGCGCAGCTCCCCGGCCGTATAGCGTCCGCGCTGGTGGCCGAAATACGGATATTTTTTCATTTCGTAAATATCCTCAATATAGAGATGCACCCCGGTGTAGCCCATCAGGGCGGCATGGCGGATCATTTTGCAGAAGCCGTCAAAATGCGGGACAGCGTTGCGGGAGCAGTCCCACTGGAGTTCCAACCTGCGGTAAACGGGAGCTTTCGGCGTATCCGAAAATGCGCCCTCCGCAAGGAGGCCCAGCGCGCGCGCGAACTGCGTATCGTTCTGGATATGCAGCACAGCGCCCGCGGCTGTTTTCTCTGCAAAGATCCCATCCGGCGAGTATTCCACGCTCACCGGAAGTCCATCCGGATCCGAGGAAAGCTTTACTATCCCCTTTAACTCGTTAAAGATATGCTTATGCTGTTCTGATAATGATTCAAAATTCCATTTCATCAGGGAATCTCTCCTTTAGTGAATATTGGGAAGCTTTCGGCTTCACCGAGCCGGGATTTTTTGCCCTGCCCGGGCAAGCACATATTTTGAAGCTTACAGCTTCATCG
>DVHF01000046.1 GCA_018712265.1 Candidatus Gallacutalibacter pullicola | reverse complement strand
GTTCCAGTTTTTCCAGCTCCATTTAATGTTTTTTATGTCTATCTACTTATTTCATCCGCATTGGTTGTAAGTCTGCGTGTATTTATTAAAATGAATTCTAAAAAATAATCAGATAAAAGGAGAGGATTTATCTTGATTGAAAACTGTCCTAACTGCGGAAAACCAGTAAACAAGGAAGCCAAATACTGCGGGAATTGCGGATTTGTTCTTTCGGCGTCTGCCGCAGGGGAAAACGCTGTTTCTCAGCCAACAATATCCACTAAGCTAAAGAAAAAGAATTCCACTCTTTTTCCCTTGATTTTGGGTATTGCAGTTATATCATTCACATTATTCAGAATATTGTCTCCTGACACAGAAGACCCCACTTCATCTTCACATTCGTTTTCATATGTAGAAGCGGCAGATCCAAACACCGACGGGAGCGCAAGATTTCGTTTAACAATAGACGAATATGTGGATATGTGCAATCAAAATATGGCAGAATTGTTTTCTAACGATGCATCCATGCAGCTAGAGTATATAAAAACTTCAAGAACTGGAAATGTTTCAGGCGATTTTTGGGTTTTTGGTTCCTCCAAAGAATATAACGTAGTGATAAATTATGAAACAGCCACCGAAAAAATACGTGAGGTTGCTTTCTATGCCCCAAATAAGCATTTGTCTGGAGGTGGATTTGATTCTGATTTTATAGCATTGCTGTCGTGTTTATGGGAACCTCTTTCGGGAAATGGACCAGAAGAATGCGCTGGTATTCTAAACGGCCTTTCTACTGATAGAGGTAACTTTTTTACTGAAAATAATATTACATATTTTTTTGTCACTGTAGCACAAATAAAAGAGTTAAATGTTATCATGCCGGATAATGTATCTTCTGATGACTTTGCTATTAGTATTACAGCAGGAAAGTAATTATCAACATTGAGAGGATGTGCATATTTATGATAACAGCGCGTGTGGAGATTTTAAAGGAAGTTTTTTATCCGTTTAAAGAGAATGGCTATACACTTTGCTTTCAATATTGTACTTATTGTTTCAGTAATAATACACAGCAAAACGGGTATCGCTTTATCTGGAGACGGCCGGACGGCACATTGCAGGCCGCGCGGGGACAGGCCCGCATTCCCTCTGTATCTGTTCTGTTAGAGTTGGTCGCTAAGGCATTGCAGGAAGGATGGGGCGCAAATATCAATGAACTGAGCTTTGAAGACGCAGAGGAGATCGAGACTGAAACCTGAGCTGTTAATTAAATGTATCCTTTAGGTTATGAAAGGGGAATTTAGAGAATGGCAAGAACTTGTCCTCAATGCGGAAAACCGGCGCCAGAAGATTTTAGATATTGTGAATACTGCGGTTTTGATTTCACAAAGTCTGAAATTTTGTTCCCGCAAACAATTGATTTGCCCGAATCTGAAAATTCAGACACAGCTCAATCTTCTCAGACAGCTTCTGGGGAATCAGAAAATGAGCAGAAATGCCCTGAATGCGGGAATCCAATATCAGAAGGTTCCAACTATTGCGAGCAATGCGGCTTTGATTTCACGAAATCCGCTGTAAATGAAAATTCTGTTTCTAATTCAGCCGAATCTGTTTCAGAGAATCCGATTCCAATACCGATTGAATCTGCCGTTCCCAGGAAAAAGAAACGGCATCTCATTCTTATTGCTTTCGCTGCAATCTTGGTTATTGTCGGCATATTTACCATATTTCAGCCGTCTTACACGGAGTCTGCCTCCCCAAACACAACCGCAAGCAAATTAAGATTTGTATTGACTTTAGATGATTATTTAGAGAAATGCGCACAGAACATTGAAAAAGAGTTTCCCAATACCACGGTTTATGATGGAGGAGGGAGTGGAGAATTAAATTATATGACGCCTAGACTTTCCGGTGAATTTGCATCCGGAGAAAAAAACATTCTAAAGAATGAATATGTATGCGGATATTATGGCGAATATTCAGTAACTGTATTCTTTGAAAGCGATTCCCAAAAAGTATTGCAGGTTCATATATGGATTTCAGAAGAAACCGTAAATAATGGACAAAATTTAGATTGGGCTGGACTGCTTTATTGCCTATGGGAACCGCTTTCCGGAAAAAATTATGAGGAATGCACTGAGATTATTTCCGCTGCGATTACAAATGAAAGATTTATCGACGAAAATGATATTGTATATATGGCAATTCCAGACGTGGTAGATTATTTTACAGAAGTATATAATTTTGCTATAGGAACAGTAAACAGCTAGATATTGGTTATTATGAAAGCAGCGTTCGGCCCTCTGCAGAAGGGCTGGACGCTGTTTTTTGTTACGAGGGGATTGACAAAGTGGGAAATCTATGATATTTTTATATCGTAAGTAGTAAGTAATAAGAGATAAGCAGTAAGAACTAAGAAATCAGATTCAGATTAGGAGGATTGCCATGAAACAGCTTGGATTGACACAGGAATTTTTGCTTTGCATTTTGGGGAAGAACGGAAAAATCCCAACACTGGATATGCAGAAAATACTTTGCACGGCCGCGTCCGGCGTGCTGGAGCTTCTGCTGGACGGTGTTGTGGAGCTGGACGGCAAAAAGCTGTCCGCCGTAAAGGATCTGCCTGTGGAAAAAGGCTATCTGCGGCCCGTCTTTTCGTTTATTGAGAGAAAGCAGCCGGTCAAAATTGAAAAGGTAATCGAGGATTTCTCGATTACCTTTACTGATAAAAATATTACGGAGCTGACCAGCGCCATTGGAGACTCCCTCACGGAAGCCGGCTGCGTCCGGAAAGAAAAGGGTGGGCTGCTCGGAGGAAAGACCGTTTACATCCCCGATGCGGAGGCGGTGGACGGCGTTGTCCAGAATATCCGCGCGGAGCTTTTGGAAAAAGGGGAGCTTTCAGAGGATATTATCGCACTGACAGCCCTCCTGCACAAGAGCGGCGATCTCAGCAGATATTTTTCCGACTACGAGAAAAAGGATCTGAAAAAGCGGATCAAGGAAATCAGGGAGAATCCGGACAACGAAGAAATCCGGCGCGTCACGGATTATGTGGACGCCTTGTTCATGCTGTTCCTTGTGGCAATTTCCTGAGAAAGGGGCAGCACAGTATGTCGAGACAGAGAAGCATGGAGGCGATCCAGGCTTCCGAATATGTAACGATCGGGGAACTGGTCCGCCTGACGGGAACCCGGTACAGCACCCTGAAATTTTACACGGAGGAAGGCTTCCTTCCGTTTGAGCAGGAAGAGCGCAATCTCACCCGGCGGTACCGCCGGGAACAGACGGTGGAACGGATCGCCTACCTCAAGACCCTGCGAGGTGAGGGGAAAACCATCCCGCAGATCAGAGAGATCCTGCTGGCCGAAAAGAATCCCGCCGGCGATCAGGAGGTCTGAGATCCCTTGACCGACGGGATCCACAGCCAGATTACAGCCGCACTATGCTCTTTTCACGGAGAGGAACCAGACGCCGTGCAGAGGAAGTTCCCATTCCAGGGAGAGGGTTCCGTCCTCAGAGACGCGGAATACCTCCGTTTCCGGGGGAGCAAGCAGCCCGCTTTGGCGGATGGCCTCGTAATCCTCCCCGGAGGGATACAGCGGAGAACCGCGCCGCAGCCATTCCTCATATCCGTTGGAATGATTTTTATCCACGGAATATCGGGAGACGCGCACCTCTCCCGGCGCAAGCCCCGATAGGGACATCTTGACCGGCGTCACGCTCTGTGCGTCCCTGTCCTCGAAATGGCTGTAAAGGAGGATTCCAAGCGGCGATCCCGGCTCCGACAGATCTCCGGCGGCAATGCCGGAAATATCCGGGGAAGCTTTGGTATCCGCAGAAATACCGGTGCTTTCCAATACCATTTTTTCACTGCCCAGCATGGACAAAAGCTGAAAAGTGTGAAAGACAGGCTTTTCGATTCCCTGCGTGGTGAAAGCCCTGGTTCCCTCAAAGCAGGTTTCGCCGGGGAAAGTCCATGCCCACGCCAGCGGGCGCACCTTCATGCCGTACTCCACAGATAAGCGTTCGATCCCGACATAGGCGCACGCCACATAGCTGGCATAGTATTCCGAGTTGCGGAACACCATATTGGCATTGTCGTACATGCCGCCCGCGGCCCATCCGTCCGGATCTGCTTCGGAGAGCACAATCTCCCTGTCGCCGAAGCCGCAGTCGCGGACGGCGTCCAGTCCCGTCTTTACCTGAAGCAGCAGCGATTCAATAGATGGATTCTCCTTTTTCACGCGCGCAGGGACGGAAAAGGGGAATCCTCCGCCTTTCACATGGAACGTGATAAAATCAAGCCGTGTCCCTTGCTTCTGGGTGCAGTAGTTGATCCCGCTGCGGCAGTGATCGAGAAAGGCGCGAAGGAATTTCAGGGAATTGCTTCCCTCTGTCGGGCCCGTGGTGGCTGGGCCGGAAAGGCGGGCTTGCGGCAGGATGGAATGGAGCGCGTGCTCCGTGTAGTCGTACAGCTTGCAGTATTCCGCCGCCGAGCCGCTCCAATAGAAAATATCCGGTTCATTCCAGAGTTCATAGTCCCATGAGCTGGCTTCTTTTTCCCCATACCGCTCCAGAAGATGGGCCGCCAGCGTTTCAATCAGCAGATGCCACCTGTCGTAATCCTTGGGAGGAAAGGTCCACCCGACATTTTTGTAGGTATCGTACCAGTTTTCATGGATATTCCTGCCGAAGCTGGTGTCCGCCAAGTCCATAGGCATAAATCCCAGTTCGACAAAAGGCTTGTTGCCGGATTGCAGCTGGGCATCGAGGATCCTGTCGTAGCAAGTGAAGTCGAACACGGGATTTCCCTGCCCGTCCTCCGTATACAGGTTTGTGGAGCCAAACTTATAAGCGCCCCGGCAATTTCCTGTGCAGAACATGAAATGTGTGCGTATGGAATAGGGAGCGTCCTTCAAACCACCGAACATGCGCAGCAGCTGTTCTCCCTCAGGCATATAAGTATAATTACATTCATCGTAGCCCACATACCGCCAAAAGTGTTCCTGCTTTCCCAGAATTTTGTCCGCCCGGACGCAGATTTCCACGGGCGGATTTTTTTGTGTTCCCATCCAAATCTCCTCCTGATTACACCGCCGGTGTGACTGCGGTTTTACCAATCTCTTTCCCGGATAGCCTCCTCCATATCGATCGGGATGCCAAACCAGTTCAGCACATACTCCACAGTGATGCCGATGCAGTCCCGGGCCACCGTTTCGATCTCGCTGTCGTTTTCATCGAACGCATCCTGCAGATCGTTGATGGCGAGCGTCATTTCATCCAGATTTTCCTGAATGATTTCGGTATCAGTTTCGCCGCTTTCCAGCAGATCGATAACCTTTTGAATCTCTGCCTTTACCTGATCCACCAAAAAATTGGGATAATAGTCATCCTGATACATTTCCTCCAAAAGGGAATAGCTGGGATCAAAGCGTTTCATAAAAAGCCTCCGTTCGTTGTAGAATTTTATCAGCAGAAAGTTTCGTCCCTGAAACGTTTCTGACTGTTTCGGACATGGTCATGTCAGATTTGAGCTGTCGGGGAGAGCGTGCGGGATTCCCTCTTTCCGGTACTGCCGGGGACTGACATGGTAATAGCTTTTGAACGCCGAGGAAAAGTGCTCGATGGAAGAATAGCCCAGATCCTCGGCGACGGCGGTGATGCTCTTTGCGGGATCGGAGAGCAGGATCACGGCGGCGGACATGCGGGCCTCCGCCTTTTTCTGAAGAAAGGTTTTCCCGTACTGGCGCAGAAGAAGGCGTTCCGTCTGCCTGGTGCACAGGCCGAGCTTGTCCGCCAGATCCTCCAGCGACAGGCTTCTGTACTGGTAGAGAAAATATTCCTCGATGATAAAGGCCGTTTTGTCCGCAGCCGCGGCGGGCCTGACTTCTTTCGGGCGGCCGCCCCGTTCGTAGTTTCGGATCAGCTTCACCAAAAGCTGACGGAGCAGTGCTTCTATCTGAAAGACGCTCCCGGTGCGGTGTTCCTGGAGTTCCTCAAAAATTTCAATAATCAAAGCTCCCGCGGACTGGGTATCCTGTCCAAACCAAAAGGGGGTATTTTCAAAAACGGAAAGCAGCTCTTTTTCCGCAGCGGAACAGGAGACGCTCTTCCGCTTTTTTTCTGTTTTCAAATAAATACAGTATTCGCACATGGGATCCTCCAAAAGAGGAATCTGAGCGTGCTCCACGTGCGGCCCCGTGACAAAAAGGATGCCCGGCACAATCTGATGATAAACGCCGTTGATAAGCGCGCGGCCCTGTCCCTTGGCGATATAGTGGATCTCATAGCTTCCGTTCCCGTGGGAATGGCTGGGGATCGATCGCTGAAACTGCTCATACACAAAATTAAGCGTATGAAACTGGGTGTCTGCAATGGTGAAATAAATATCGGTATCCTTGAAATCCTTCCACATAGCGCGAGCCTCCCTTTGGGCTGACAGGGTATTCCGAGAGTCTTTCCTTTACTGTAAGACAGCCGGAGAGAAAAGTCAAGTACCTGCGCTGACACGACATAAAAAAGAACAACTTGTCAAAATTTTCTCTTACGATTTTTGCGGTGTGAATTTATAATGTGGATAAAAGGAAAGCCGCTCCGGCGGCTGAAATTGGAGCAAAAAGAAAGCCAGGCGGTTTTCTATGAAATTTAACGCCGTCCCATCACGGCAGAAAAGAGGCTCAAATGGAAAATGCAAAAATGTGGGGAGCCACGCTTCCCGGAAACAGCACCGTTGAAATGAAAGAATTTGATATCCCGAAGCCGGGCTATGGCCAGGTACTGATTCAGACAAAGGCCACCACGATCTGCGGCAGTGATATCCGCTGCATCTACCGTGAGCATTCCGGCAAGGGCGCGGAGGGATATATCCCCGGTACGATTGCGGGACACGAGCCGTGCGGCGTGATCGTCGAGGAGGGCGAGGGCCTGCGCCGCTTCAAAAAGGGAGATCGCGTCATCGTTTACCACATCTCCGGCTGCGGCGTATGCAACGATTGCCGGAGAGGGTACTATATCTCCTGCAAAAGCAGCTTCCGTCAGGCGTACGGCTGGCAGAGAAACGGCGGCATGGCCCCTTACATACTGGCAGAAGAAAAGGATCTGATCGCGCTCCCCGATGCGCTCACCTATAAAGACGGCGCACAGGTGGCCTGCGGTTTTGGCACCGTTTACGAAGCGATCGAGAAGATCGGCGTCTGCGGGAACGACGCGGTTCTCGTAACCGGTCTTGGTCCTGTGGGTCTGGCCGCTCTAATGCTGGCAAAGGCGATGGGCGCTACTATGCTCATTGGCGTGGAGATGAACGAGTACCGCGTGGAACTTGCCAAAAAGCTTGGATTGGTGGATTACGTATTCACCCCCGACGAAGCGATGGACGGCATTATGAAAGTGACAAACGGCATGGGTGTGGAACGCGCTATCGACGCCAGCGCCAGCGATCCGGGCCGCCAGCTGGCTATCCGCGCTACACGTGAATGGGGCAAGATTGCATTTGTCGGCGAGGGCGGCACCTGCACCTTCCAGCCCAGCCCGGATATTATTCACGGCCAGAAAACGATCTACGGCTCCTGGGTGACCTCCCTCTGGCGAATGGAGGAGCTGGTGGAGCGGCTGGTGCGCTGGGGGATCCATCCGGAAGATCTGATTACCCACGAATTCCCGCTGGAAAAAGCAGGGGAGGCATACGCGCTGATGGCAGGCGGAAACTGCGGCAAGGTTGCGGTGGTATTTGACTGAATCGGATAAGAGAGAACGCAGACGCACGATTCAGAATGGGAGGAATGATTGTGGAAGTTATAGATCAGAAAAAAATTCCCCGCAGGACCCTGTATGATGGAACGGAGATCCCCGCATTGGGAATGGGTACCTTTGGGAGCGATAAGTACGGACCGGAGCAGATCGCCCAGGCCGTTTACGGAGGAATTCATGCAGGCTACCGGCTGATCGACTGTGCCGCCGTTTATATGAACGAGGACAGGATCGGGGAATCGCTGGATCGCGTCATGCAGGAGGGTATCGTTCAGCGGGAGGATCTGTTCATCACATCGAAGGTATGGAACGATATGCACGCAGAGGGAAAGGTAAAGGAGTCCTGTGAAAAGAGTCTGCGGGATCTGCGTCTTTCCTATCTGGATCTCTATTTTGTGCACTGGCCGTTCCCGAACTATCATGCGCCGGGCTGCGACGGGGATTCCCGGAATCCCGATTCCAGGCCATTTTCCGTGGAGGAATTCATGACGACCTGGAGACAGTGTGAGCGTCTGGTGGAGGAAGGGAAGGTCCGGTATATTGGGATGTCCAATATGACGATCCCGAAGCTTGAAGCTGTCCTGCCCCTGTGCAAAATCCAGCCCGCAGCATTGGAAATGGAGCTGCATCCAAGCTTCCAGCAGCCCGAGCTGTTTGCGTATGCAAAAGCGCATGGCATTCTTCCGGTGGGATACTGCCCCATCGGTTCCCCGTCCCGCCCGGAGAGGGATCGGACAGCCGAGGATGTTGCGGATACCCAACTGCCGGAGCTTGTGGAGATCGCCGCCCGTCACGGGATCCATCCCGCGTGTCTCTGCCTGAAATGGGCGGTCCAGCGGGGGCAGGTGCCGATCCCGTTTTCTGTGAAAGAGCCCCAGTATATCAGCAATCTCAAATGTATAACAGAGGATCCGCTGACACCGGAGGAAATGGAAGTGATCCGGCAGGCGGACAGGAACTGCCGGCTGATCAAGGGACAGGTTTTTCTTTGGCCCGGCGCCAGAGGCTGGGAGGATCTCTGGGATATGGACGGAAGCATTACCCAGTAATCAGCGTTGCCGGCTGGCAGTGCGCACACTACAATTTAATCTATAAACCGGATACGGAAAAGGAGAATATCAGTATGCTGAAAGGAATTCCTAAAATTTTATCCCCGGAACTTTTAAAGGTATTATGTGAAATGGGACACAGCGACCGCATCGTGATTGCCGACGGCAATTTCCCGGCGGAATCCATTGGGAAAAACGCAAAGGTGATCCGCATGGACGGGCACGGTATCCCGGAGATTCTGGACGCCATCCTGCAGCTGTTCCCGTTGGACACCTATGTAGAAAAGCCGTTTAATCTGATGCAGGTCACGCCAGGCGATAATGTGGAAACGCCCATCTGGGACGTTTACGCGGAGATCGAAGAAAAGTATGATCCGCGCGGAAAGGCGGCCATCGGCCAGATAGAACGATTCGCCTTTTATGAGGAGGCCCGAAAGGCGTATGCCGTTATTGCGACCGGAGAAACGGCGCTTTATGCCAATATCCTGCTCCAGAAAGGCGTGGTGACAGACTGATGAAGGATATGAAGGAATATTTAAAACAGATCGATGAGGTGATCGCCCGCGGTCCTTATCAGGATACATGGGATTCCCTCAGCGCACACCCCGTGCCGGAATGGTTCCGCACCGCCAAATTCGGTATTTTCATCCATTGGGGAGTTTACAGCGTGCCCGCGTTTGGCAATGAATGGTATCCCCGTAACATGTATATCCAGGGCTCTCCGGAGTTTGAGCATCACATAAAAACCTATGGCCCGCATAAAGAGTTTGGCTATAAAGATTTCATTTCCATGTTCAAGGCGGAAAAATTTGACGCGGAGGAATGGGCAAGTCTTTTTGAAGAAGCGGGGGCAAAGTATGTCGTTCCTGTGGCGGAGCATCACGACGGGTTCCAGATGTATAAGAGCAGCCTGTCCCACTGGAATGCGGCTGAGATGGGTCCAAAGCGCGATACGCTTGGGGAGCTGTGCCAGGCGTTTGAAAAGCACGGCCTGGTAAGCTGTGCATCCTCCCACCGCGCAGAGCACTGGTTTTTCATGGGGCATGGGAAAGAATTTGACAGCGACATCAAGGATCCGATGAAGCGCGGCGATCTGTACTGGCCTGCCATGCCGGAGGGCGATCACCAGGACATTTTCAGCGAACCTGCACCCAACGAGGAATACTTGCAGGACTGGCTGACAAGAACCTGTGAAATTATCGATGAATACCATCCGAAGCTCCTGTATTTCGACTGGTGGATCCAGCATCAGGCGTTCCGTCCCTACCTGAAAAAGCTGGCGGCTTATTACTACAACAGGGCGCAGGAATGGAGCGAGGAGGTACTCATCACCTATAAGCACGACGCGTTCATGTTCGGCACGGCGCTGGTGGATATCGAGCGGGGCCAGTTCGCAGATGTCAAGCCTTATTACTGGCAGACCGATACAGCCGTGGCGCTCAATTCCTGGTGCTACACGGAAAACAACGACTACCGCCCGGCTGCCGATATTATTCGGGATATGGTGGATATCATCAGCAAAAACGGCAATCTGCTTCTCAATATCGGTCCCAAGGCGGACGGCACGATCCCTGCGGAGGATGCCGCCATCCTGCGGGAGATCGGCGCGTGGCTGAAAGTGAACGGAGAGGCGATCTACAATACCCATCTCTGGAGAAAGTACGGCGAAGGCCCCACCCAGGTGATCGAAGGCCAGTTCTCCGATAAAATCAAGAAAGAGTTCACATCCAACGACATCCGTTACACCATGAACGGCGACAATCTGTACGCGATTGTGATGTGCTGTTCCTCTGACGGGAGCTACACCCTTCCGTCCCTTGGAAAGCAGGACGCCTCCAGCAAACCGAATTTTGCCGGAATTATCCGGGACGTATCTGTTCTTGGTTTTGATTCTCCCTGTGCATGGACGCGTGACGAAAGCGGTCTCCATATAAAAGTGGAAAATGTGCTTACTGACAAACCCGTGGTATTCAAAGTAAATCTTGATTAAAAATTAGATTCCTGTTCAGCGTTTGCCTGAACATATCAAAGGCGGAGCATCCTTCCAAATCAAGGACGCTCCGCTTTTCTATTCTGTTGTGATCGGAATTGGAGAATATGGATTATTGCGCAGAAACCCCGCCAATGTAGGTTTGTCAAACATTTTG
>DVHF01000045.1 GCA_018712265.1 Candidatus Gallacutalibacter pullicola | reverse complement strand
GATTTTTCGTTTATTTCCGGGTTTGGATGGGAGGCTCCCGATTCTGTTTTGTCCGGCAGGCGCAGGTGAATAAAGGACCTTTTTTCTTTAGTGAAGTTTGAGATATTAAAATTTATTTGTATGAGAGTCCCATGGAATTTGTAGGAGAAAGGTGATTGTATGTCACAAAATGTTTTAGGAGATAGCCTGCGCAGGCTTCGCGAAAAGAGTGGATATACCCAGCAGCAGATTGCAAATGTTTTAAATATTGATCGATCCACATATTCTTATTACGAACTTGGAAAAACCTCGCCGGATATCTCGACGCTGCTCACATTGTCAGGAATGTTTTCCGTCTCGCTTGAGGAGCTTTTGGGTCAGGAAACGGCTGGCTCTGTTTTACATGATTCCGGACCGCGGCTGCGCAAGAAGGAGAGCACCAATCACAGCCATATTTACGATCTGAAAAAGGACGAATTGCAGCTGATCGCTTATTTCCGCGCGGCAACGCCCCAGACAAAGGAAAAAATTATGGCGGCGGTTCATCAGATAACGTCTGAAGAAAAATCAAAGTTTTGATTTGGGACAGGAGCTTTTAGAAAGCGCATATCATAGAAAAATTTTCTTTAAAACAGAATAAAAAGGAAAGACATCTCTCTTATTTTGTGTTATAATGGTGACAGCAGGACTGCGGTGTGTGTGATTCAATTCGATCACAGGCAAGCCGGGTGGAGGTAACGATGCGTACGCGATCTGTCCGCCGCAGACCCAGTTGACATAATCGCAGCGCGGCCGAACGCGTGCGGTTCGTTCAATCATATCGGCAAGCCGGGCGGAGGTAACGACGCGTACGCGATCTGCCCGCCGCAGGCGCATGGAGGTGTCTTTTTTTGAATTTTGACGCTTTTTCTGCCGGTGTCGAGCCGGGAGGGCTCAGAAGTAAAAATGAAATCCGTATCCTTTTGTGTTATCTGTTCTCCACGGTGGACGCCGCTTTCACCAAAGGGGAAATTTTGACTATCATGCAGGAAAACGGTCTGGCCAATTATTTTGAGATCACCGACGTCCTCTCAGAGCTGATAGAGAGAGGGACGCTTGTTCCCTCAGAGGATGGCAAAGGCTACCGTGCTGCGGAGGATGCGAGGCTGATTGCCCAGCAGTTGGATAATGTTGTGCCCGCGTCCGCGCGGGAGAGGGCCGTTTCCGCGGCACTGAATCTGCTTGCGCGTGCGCGCCGCGAGCAGGAAAACCGAGTGGAAATTCACCCGACCGATCGTGGATATAATGTGGAATGTCATATTTCCGGTGGTGAAATGGATCTGATGTCATTCAGCCTGTATGTACCGGATCAGCACCAGGCACAGCTGGTGAAAGAAAATTTTCATCGCGATCCGCAAGCTGTATACCGGATGCTTCTGGCGCTTGTTACGAGGAATTTTGAACTGGCGGACGGGATCCTGCGCAGTGCTAAAGAATAGGACCCCGATCCTCAGACTGATCCAGAACGGCACGCACCCTGGCGATTTCATTCACATCGGTATACCAGATTGTATATTCCTTTTTCGAGGGAATCCCCATGCTCAGTCCGGGCTTCCGGTAGCGCATGGCGCTTTCCCTTTCTTTTTTGCCGGACATACAGAATGCGTGCGCGCCTGTAATCCGGCGCAGGGACGCAATATTCCGGCTGGTGATGCCGCCGCAGGCAATCACTTCCAGTCCGTCTGCCCGCAGGACAAGCTGGGCGATTAAGCTGCGTCCGTCATAACCGGTTGGCTGTTGGCCCGAGGTCAAAACTGCGTGCATACCTATCATTTTGGCCTGTTCCATTGTTTCCAGCGGATTGCAGCAGAAATCAAACGCCCGGTTAAGCGTTACGTGCATCCCGCTGAGATAGGGCATCAGCTCATCCATGCGCGGTACATCGAGAGTGCCGTCTGTGTTGAGAATTCCAACCTGCACACCCTCGGCCCCTGCATCCCGGAACATGGCGGCGTCATTTTTGATGATGTCAAATTCGCTTTTTGTGTAGCAGAAGTCCCCGAGCCGCGGACGGAGCAGTACGTGGATAGGAATATCAATATGGTTTCTGATCTCGTAGAACAGGTTAATATCCGGTGTTGTTCCGCCGAAAATCATGCTGCCGCACAGCGCCAATCGATCTGCGCCGCCCTGACAGGCTGCATAGGCGGATTCCACACTGTCTACATAAGCCTCCAATATGTTTTTCAAGCTTTTTCCTCCTTCTCGCCCACGGCAGCAGGCTAAGCCTGCACCCAGATCGCACCTGCGGTGAGCAGGCAGGCTAAGCCTGCACGTAGATCGCGCCCGCTCCCTCCGGTCGCCCGGCTTAGTGCGCGATCAAACCGAGATGCCCGCGTTTATAGCACTTTGCAGATATTATACCATATCCCTGACCAGCCCACCACCGCGACACAGTACCAATGCAAAACAGTGTGTCAGCGACCGGAGGGAGCGCTCCGCGGTTTACGTCAAGGCTTAGCCTTGCACTGCGGTGGGCAGATCGCGCAGGCGTCGTACCTCCGCCCAGCTGGGTGGTTGATTAGGCTGAAACGCCCGCATTTATAGTATACTGTTGATATTATATCACATCTCTGACCAGCCTGCCACCGCGACAGAGAGTTTTTTCTATTGGAATTTCAGCGGCCAGAGGGAGCGCGTATTACGTGCAGATTTAGTCTGCCGCGTTCTGCTCACCGCAGGTGCGTCAAGGCTTAGCCTTGTGCGTGACATGAATTATGTGCAGGTTTAACCTGATATAGATAAACGAGGTGAAATATATGCCGAAATCACCGCATGAGGGACACAGAGAAAGACTTCGCAGCAGGATCCTGCGCGAGGGACTGGACAGCATGGAACCGCATGTCGTTCTGGAAGCCCTGCTCTTTTACGCCTATCCGCGGATTGATACCAATGTGCTGGCACACGATCTCCTCAACCGGTTTGGTTCCCTGTCCGGTGTGCTGGACGCGCCGTACGATCTCCTCAAAGAGGTCCCGGGGATGGGGGAGAAAGGCGCGTTTTTTCTCAAGCTGTTCCCGCAGGTGTTCCGTATGTATTCTGTGGAAAAGGCGCAGGAGGAACGGAAACCGGAGCTGCTTTCTTTCGATCAGGTATACAGACAGCTGCGCCCAAAATATATCGGACGGGATACGGAGGTTGTCTGCCTGATGCTCCTCGACAGCCAGTCGCGTCTGATTTTTTGCGGTGTGATCAACGAAGGCGACGCAAGTGCCTGTGCCGTCTATGTTAAGAAGGTTGTGTCGATTGCCCTCCAATATAACGCTTCGTTTGCAATTCTTTCTCATAACCATCCCAGTGGCAGCCTTCTTCCGTCATCGGGGGATCTCGGTGTCACGCGCAAGGTGTTCAGGGCTCTTTCCGAGATCGATGTGACGCTCCTCGATCACATCATCCTGACAGAAAAGGACGGTTTCTCTTTTGCCAATAACCAAATAATGCCGGAGCTTTTCGAGCCCTATTGACATCAGGATGTATCTGGAAAAATCCTCAGTGCTTGTTATATTCGCCAGAAAGGCGGCGTCTGCTGTGCCGGTCATTTTTGCAATACGAAAATGTTGCGGCGG
>DVHF01000044.1 GCA_018712265.1 Candidatus Gallacutalibacter pullicola | reverse complement strand
GCTCCGCGCGGCCCTCTCAGGGAACCACCGTGGTGAGCATTGAGGGCTGTAAGCCCTCACGCGACGAACCTCTCCCTGCCCGGTTAGGGCGAAATAGGGAGAGGTTACCCTGTGAGGATTCCGAACCGTTTGCGCCTGAAATAGGCGAATCAGCCTGCCGGGCAGTTGTACGATAACGTAAGAGCCTATACAAAGAACGGTGTTTTCCCGGCAATGGGAGCGTACTTCTGCTCTCTTGTTATGCTTGTTCCTACCACCAAGGATCCCGGCCGTGGGGGTAAGGGGGACGCGGCCAGAGCGCTCCCCCTGGGGGTCTTTAGGGGGGGCACCCCCTAAATAGTCTTTTGCTTCCTTTTCTTCTAACAAGAAAAGGAAGAGCCGGGGGGTGTTAGGGACGATTCCCCCGCGGGGCGGGGGAAATGTCGCGAAGCGACAAAGGGGGACGGCGCGCGTGCGCGCGGCTTGAGCGGCCCCTTTCGCCGGGACCTCCGAGGTCCGATAGATCAAAAGCCCGAAACGGCGAGTTTTTTATATTTTCGGTGAAGCCTTCGGCTTCAAAATCGCAAAGTGTGCGTTCACGTTGAGAAAGGAGTTTGATCTATGATTAAAAATCCAATTTTAAAAGGGTTCAATCCCGATCCGTCTATCTGCCGCGTGGGTGACGACTACTACATCGCTACCTCCACGTTCCAGTGGTTCCCGGGCGTGCAGATCTACCACTCGAAGGATCTCGCCAACTGGGAGCTCGTTTCCCATCCGCTGACGCGGAAAAGCCAGCTCGATATGTGGGGCACTCCCGATTCCACCGGCATGTGGGCGCCGTGCCTCTCCTACGCCGACGGGATGTTCTGGCTGATCTATACGAACGTGAAGAACCGCTTCATCACCAAGGACGTGATCAACTACCTCGTCACTGCGCCGGACGTGCGCGGCCCGTGGAGCGAGCCGATCGAGCTCAACCGCAGCGGCTTCGATCCGTCCCTGTTCCACGACCGCGACGGCCGCAAATGGCTCGTCAATATGCGCTGGGGCACGCAGTACGGACGCAACCCGTTTTCCGGCATCCTGCTTCAGGAATATTCCCCGGAGGAAAAGAAACTCGTCGGCGAGGCGAAAAATATCTTTCTCGGCACCGATATCCGCCTGACGGAAGCGCCGCACCTGTATTTCCACGACGGCTGGTACTACCTGATGACAGCCGAGGGCGGCACGGGCTACGACCACGCCGTCACGCTTGCGCGCAGCCGCGCCATCGACGGCCCGTATGAAGTCCATCCGCAGAACCCCATGCTCACCTCCCACGGGACGGAGCTTCAGGAATGTCTGCAAAAGGCTGGTCACGGGAGCATCGTCGAGACGCCGCAGGGTGAGTGGTATCTGGCGCACCTGTGCGGCAGACCGATCCCCGGTACGAACCGCTGTGTGCTGGGCCGCGAGACGGCGATCCAGCTCGTGGAATGGCGCGACGACGGCTGGCTGTACCTCAAACAGGGCGGCAATCGTCCCTATACGGATGTCCCCGCGCCAAACGACGCCCAGAGCGATACGCGCCCGCAGCAGATGTTCGACGATTTCGACGCCGGTACCCTCGGCATCGATTGGAACACCCTGCGCATCCCGGCCAGCGACCGCCTGCTTTCGCTCACAGAGCGCAAAGGCTGGCTGCGCCTGTACGGCCGCGATTCTCTGGAATCGGAATTCGAGCAGAGCCTTGTGGCGCGCCGCCAGCAGGCCTTCTCCTACGACGCGGAGACAAAGCTGGAATTTGTCCCGGAAAACAGCCTCCAGATGGCCGGGCTTGTGTGCTACTACAACACCCGCAACTATTATTATCTGCGCGTGTCCTTTGATGAGCAAAGCGGAAAATACTGCCTCGGCGTCCTCTCGAGCGAGAACGGGGACAACTCCCACTCCATGCTTCAGGATAATAACGTCTATTTTGACGAGCCGCGCGCCGTGGAGCTCCGCGCCGAGGTGAAGCCGCGCTGTCTGCAATTCTATTACCGCTTCTCCGGGGATGCCGATTGGATGCCGATCGGCCCGGTGTACGATTCCAGCACGCTCTCCGACGATTTCGCGTTCGGCTCCGACTTCGAGTTTACGGGCGCGTTCGTGGGCCTGTGCTGCCAGGATTCCATGTACGGCGGCCATCCCGCGGACTTCGACTGGTTCCGCTATACAGAGCACTGATCCGGACGCGTCTTTTTGCGTCTTGAAAAATTCCCCGATTGCTGTATAATGGGGATAACAGTATTTGTGCACGGGCACATTTTTGTGATCCCCGCGGTATGGACGGGAATCCCGGCACGAAAGCAGAGGCAGGAACCGCGCAGTCCGCGTGAAAATGTCCGCACGGCGCCCTGTGCCGGATTGTGCGGTACTGCCCAAAGGAAAAAGGAGGAATTCTTTTATGGAAAGCACCCCAAAATATCTGGATGCGTCGCTGTCGTTTGAGGAGCGCGCGGCGGATCTCGTCTCCCGGATGACGCTCGACGAAAAGGCGAGCCAGCTTACCTATCATTCCGCCGCGGTGGAGCGGCTGGGGATCCCGGAGTACAACTGGTGGAACGAGGCGCTGCACGGTGTCGCGCGCGCCGGTACTGCCACGGTATTCCCGCAGGCGATCGCGCTGGCCGCGATGTTCGACGACGACGAGCTGTTCCAGATCGCGGACATCATCTCCACGGAGGCGCGCGCCAAGTACAACGCCTATTCCGCGGAGGGCGACCGCGACATCTATAAGGGCCTGACGATGTGGTCCCCGAACGTCAATATTTTCCGCGATCCGCGCTGGGGCCGCGGCCATGAGACGTACGGCGAGGATCCCTACCTGACCTCCCGTCTGGGCGTGGCGTTCGTCAAGGGGCTTCAGGGCGATGATCCGAAGTATCTCAAGACGGCGGCCTGCGCCAAGCACTTCGCCGTGCACAGCGGTCCGGAGAGCGAGCGCCATGAGTTCAACGCCTGCCCCACACAGAAGGATCTGTGGGAGACGTATCTCCCGGCGTTCGAGGCGTGCGTCAAGGAGGCCAAGGTCGAGGCTGTGATGGGCGCGTACAACCGCACCCTGGGCGAGCCGTGCTGCGCCAACAAGCTGCTGATGGACGACATCCTGCGCGGCCAGTGGGGCTTCAAGGGCCATTATGTGTCCGACTGCTGGGCGCTGCTCGACTTCCATGAACACCACAAGGTGACGAAGAATATTCAGGAATCCGCGGCGCTGGCGCTCAAGCGCGGCTGCGACGTCAACTGCGGCTCCGTCTATGTGCATGTGCTCTCCGCGCTTCAGGAGGGACTGATCACCGAGGCCGAGATCGACAGGGCTGTCACCCGCCTGATGACGTCCCGCATCAAGCTGGGTATGTATGAGGGCGTCGAGAAGTACGACGCTATCGGCTACGACCAGAACGATTCCCCGGCGCACCGCGCGGCGAATCTCAAGGCGTCCTGCAAGACGATGACGCTGCTCAAAAACGACGGCGTGCTCCCGCTGTGCAAGGACAATATCAAGAAGGGCGTCGCGGTGATCGGCCCGAACGCGGACAGCCGCATCATGCTCGCCGGAAACTACCACGGAACCTCCTCCCACTATGTGACGATTCTCGACGGCATCACCGCCTATCTGGGTGACGCGGCGCGCGTCTACTACTCGGAGGGCTGCCACAAGTATAAGGATCGCGTAGAGCCTTTAGCGCGTCCCGGCGACCGCATTGCGGAGGCTGTATTCTGTGCGAAGCACAGCGACGCGGCGGTTGTCTGCCTCGGCCTTGACGAGACGATGGAGGGCGAGGAGAGCCACCAGAGCACCGGCTTCGGCGCGGCGGGCGACCGCGAAGCGATCGAGCTTCCCGGCGAGCAGCTCGACCTGCTCAAGGCGGTGCAGGCGACCGGTGTCCCGACCATTCTGGTGCTGTGCGCAGGCAGCGCGATGGCGCTGGGCTGGGCGCAGGAGAATGTGAACGCGATTGTGGACGCGTGGTATCCGGGCGCAGAGGGCGGTAACGCTGTGGCAAAGCTGCTGTTCGGCGATTACAGCCCGGCCGGACGTCTGCCCGTCACGTTCTACCACTCCACGGACGAGCTGCCTGACTTCCACGATTATTCGATGAAGGGCCGCACCTACCGCTATCTGACGGCGGAGCCGCTGTATCCGTTCGGCTATGGCCTGTCCTATACAAGCTTTGCCTACTCGGATCTGAAGCTGAGCGCCGATAAGATTGCGAACGGCGATCCTGTCACTGTGTCCGTCAAGGTGCGCAACACCGGGAAGATGGATGGCGACGAGGTAGTCGAGCTGTACATCAAGGACAACGAGGCGAGCGTCGACGTGCCGCATTTCAGCCTGTGCGGCTTCAAGCGCATCACGCTTGCGGCGGGCGAGGAGAAGGAGGTCTCCCTCACCATCCGTCCGGAGAGCATGCGGATCGTGGACAACGACGGCAAGCGGTATATCGAGCCGGGCACGTTCACGGTGTACGCGGGCGGCAGCGCCCCCGACGCCTTGAGCGCCAGACTCACCGGTTCTGCACCCCTCTCGGCAGTTTTCACTGTCCTGTAACATTGACGCTGGACCGCGTCTTTTAAAAAGGCATATTTCTCTGAAAAGGCAATAGGAAAAGGATCGCGTTCCGGCGCGGTCCTTTTTTCTGTCTGCCGGGTGCGCATGGCGGTGTATAAGACAGGTATATATTTCCAATATCCAATGCGGTTTGCGGAAGATCGGCGCGGTTTCAAAGTAAGCAATACAGACGCTTGCAATTTTTCTGATTTCGTAGTATGCTATTCCTGCCCCTGACAGAGGGATAGACGGCGCGGCTTCGGGTTTGCCGCGGGACCGGGTTCCGGAATCCGGGGGCAGTCAGTCGCAAGCTCCTGACTATAAAACAAACTACGGAGGAATTTTTATGCAGAACACAATGTCCAAGAAAGTGCTGTTTCTCGTGCAGAGCGCAGCCATCGCCGCGATTTATACGGTGCTCACCTACATCGCCGCGGCAATGAACCTCGCCTACAACGCGGTGCAGTTCCGGTTCTCGGAGGCGCTGACGATCCTGCCGGTGTTTACTCCGGCGGCGATCCCCGGCCTGACGCTGGGATGCTTCCTGTCGAACCTGGCAAGCCCGCTCGGGCCGATCGACTGGATCTGCGGCAGTGCGGCGACGCTGCTGGCCGCTGTGGCCGGGTATCTCGCGCGCAATGTGCGCATTGCCGGGCTTCCGATGGTGTCGGCGCTGTGTCCGGTGCTGGCCAACGCGCTGATCATCGGACTGGAAATCGGCTGGCTGGCCGTGCCCGGCGGCGGGATGGATCTGGCGGCGTTCCTGTCGGGGGCGCTGTCGGTTGGAATCGGCGAGCTGGTTGTCGTGGCTGTGCTGGGGCTGCCGCTGGCGGCTTCACTGGAACGCACGGGGGCCTCGCGCCGGATTTTTTCCTGCTGAGGGACAGCACTTCCGGAAGGCATGACGATAGGCTTTTGATTTGACAGAATACCGCCGGTTCTCCGGCGGCATATTGAGGAGGCGGAAACCTTGCCAAATCTTTCGGAAACTCTGAAAAAACTTAAAGAAGTCGAGCCGGTGCGCTTGATTGTCAGCAGCTTTTTCCTGATTATCGTTGTGGGGACAATCCTGCTGATGCTGCCGATCTCGTCGCGCGGCGGCAAGATGACGGCGCTGGTGGACGCGTTGTTCACAGCGACCTCGGCCACCTGCGTCACAGGACTTGTCGTATTCGATACCTGGACCCATTGGAGCACCTTCGGCCATGTCGTGATCCTTGCGCTGATTCAGGTGGGCGGTCTGGGGTTTGTGACGCTTGCCACAGGCTTCAACCTGCTTCTGCGGCGCAAGCTGGGCCTGCGGGATCTGCTGCTTGCCCGCGAGAGCGCCAGCGGCAATTCCATGGATGTGTCGTATTTGATCAAGATGATTCTGAAATTCACGGTTGCCTGCGAGGCGGTGGGCGCGGTGATCCTGATGTTCCGGTTTGTGCCGCAGTTCGGCGCGTATGGGATCTGGATTTCCGTGTTTGAATCGGTATCCGCCTACTGCAACGCGGGATTTGATATTCTCGGATTTGTGGAACCCGACGCAAGTCTGATGAATTACGTGGATGATCCGCTGGTCTGCCTGACGATTTCATTCCTGATTATTCTGGGCGGTATCGGCTTTGTGGTGGTGGATGACGTTCTCTATTCGCAGATTCTGCCGCGTATCAAGAAACAAAAACGGCGGCGTCTGAATTTCCACTCCACCACAGTCCTGATCTCGACGGGATTCCTGCTGGTGCTGGGAACGATCCTGTATTTCTGCTGCGAATATGATAATACGATGAAGGACATGCACTTCCTGACGCGGCTCAACGCCTCCTTTTTCCAGTCTGCGAGCGCGCGCACGGCAGGCTTTGCGTCTATCGATATTGCGGCGGAGCACGACTTCACGAAGATTATTACGATTGTATTGATGTTTATTGGTGCGTCGCCGGCATCGACAGGCGGCGGTATCAAGACAACGACATTTGTGGTGCTGGCTGCGGCAGTATGCAGTGTGATGTCCGGCAGGACGGATGCGGTGTTCCGCCGCAGACGGATAGAACAGGCGACCGTTTACCGTGCTCTTGCGATTTTCACGGCGGCGCTGCTTGTTCTTCTGATCACGACCGGCGTTATCCTTTCGACGAACAGCGTACCTATCAGCGGTGTGGACGCGCTTTTTGAAGCCGCGTCAGCCTTTGGCACCGTTGGCCTGACCGCCGGCGTCACTCCTGTTCTGAGCGTCCCGTCCAAGTTGATTGTCTCCCTGACGATGTTCATTGGCCGTGTGGGACCCGTATCCCTGGCGCTGGCGCTGTCCCTGCGTCACCGCGACGTGGGCGCCGTCCTCCCCGAAGGCAAGCTCATCGTCGGCTAACCACCAGGGGCCTCCGCGGCCCCTGGACCCCCGGCAGGGACTACAAGTCCCTGCACTCTACTTCGAGGGGTTGCGCACCCCTCGACCCGCGCCGGGCCGAAGGCCCGGACCCATTCCGCCCCAGCACGGAGGTTATCGAATTGTAGTGTCGAGACGGAAGCTTTACTTTTGAAGGAATTTTGTAAGTCGCTTGGGGGAAGAGAAAGGAAGTTCCGCGCGGGTCGCGCGGTTATTGAGGGGAATGTTATTCCCCTCAAACTCCCCTAATGGTGCTGAATCGAAGCCCGGAGGGTAAGACGCCGCCGCCCGCACCCACCGCGACACAGTACCCGCTCCTATCGGCATTTCAGCGGAGGTACGACGCGCGACGCGAATTACGTCCAGGCTTAGCCTGGTCAGCGACCGGTAGGGAGCGATCCGCGATCTGCTGACCGCAGGTCCGCGTGTGCATCCACTGGCAGGGTGGGAAGTTAAAGCGGAGTAACTCCCCAAAATAGCACCAGAATCAGAACAGGCCGTCTGCCGTCCGTGGAGGTAAACAGGGCGGCGGCTGGGCCGGTAACAGGAAAAGGACACGCTTACAATCAGCGTGTCCTTTTTTTGCTTAACGTATAAATTTGGTTTATTGGAACTGCGAGCGGTACAGGCCGGCGTAAACGCCGCCGCGCTGCATCAGCTCCTGATGGTTCCCCTGCTCGACGATCTCGCCGTCACGGACAACAAGAATGGTATCCGCGTTCTGGATGGTGGACAGTCTGTGCGCGATGACAAAGCACGTCTTGCCCTCCATCAGCGTGCGCATGGCCGCCTGAATCTGCTGTTCCGTGCGGGTATCCACGTTGGAGGTCGCTTCGTCGAGAATGAGCATCCGCGCGTCGAGCAGCATCGCGCGCGCGATCGTCAGCAGCTGTTTCTGGCCCTGCGAGATGTTCATGCCATCCTCGTTCAGGATGGTGTCGTATCCGTCCGGCAGGCGCGTGATGTAGTGATGGATGCGCGCCGCCTTTGCCGCGGCGGTCACGTCCTCGAGCGTCGCGCCCTTTTTGCCGTAGGCGATATTTTCAAAGACCGTGCCGTGGAACAGCCACGTATCCTGAAGCACCATCGCGTAGGAAAGACGCAGGCTTTTCCGCGTGATATGGCGGATCTCGTGCCCGTCGAGGCGGATCTCGCCGCTGTCCGGATCATAGAAGCGCATCAACAGATTGATGATCGTCGTCTTGCCGGCGCCGGTCGGCCCGACGATCGCCACGAGCGAGCCGGGTTTTGCCGTGAGATTGAGATCGTGGATGATCGTCCGCTGGGGATCGTAACCGAATTTGACGTGCTCAATATCTACGCGCCCATCGACCGACGTGACCTCGAGCGCCTGCGGCAGATCGGGCGTTTCGGGCGGCTCGTCGATCAGGCGGAACACGCGCTCCGCCGCGGCGCAGGCCGACTGCAGCTCGCTGATGATGTTCGCCATCTCGTTGATCGGTCCGGAGAATTTGCGCGAGTACAGCACAAACGACGACAGATTGCCCAGGGAGATGTGGCCGAACAGGAACAGGATCGCGCCGAATGTGCTGATCAGCGCCAGCGACAGGTTGTTGATGAAATTCACAGACGGCCCCGTCATGCTGCCGTAATAATCCGCCATGTAATAGGCGTCCACGGCCTCCTTGTTGCGCTGGTCAAAGCGGCCGATCATGGTTTCCTCCTGATGGTACGCCTTGATGGTTTTCTGCCCGGTGATGATTTCCTCGACGTAGCCGTTCAGCTCGCCGAGCTTAATCGACCTTTTCCGGAACAGCGGGCGCACCTTGCGCACCATGTACCGCGTGAAAAAGATCGAGGTGGGGATGGTGACGGCGAATACCAGCACCAGCTCCGGGGAGATCAGGATCATCATGACCAGCGAGCCGCCCACCGTGATCGCGCTTGTGGCGATCTGAAGCAGATCCGTCGACAGCGACGCGTTGACCGTATCGATATCATAGGAAATGCGGCTGACAATATCGCCGGTCTGGTGGGAGTCAAAGTAGCGCACGGGCAACTCCGTGAGATGATTGAACACGTCCTCGCGCATCTGGTACACGATTTTCTGGCTGAGATGGATCATCAGCACCGACAGAATATACGACAGCACGGAGGAAACGAGATAGAACACGAGCATCAGCCCGCAGTAATAGAATACGGTGGGGAAATCGACTTTGCCGGCCTCCGAGCCGATCGCGTCGATGGCCCTGCCGGAGAGCGCCGGGCCGATGAGGGCGAGCAGGTTGCTCGTGATGGTGAGAAGCAGGGCGGCGATCACCATGCGGACATGGCGCATCAGATATCCGCCCAGCCGGATCAGGACGCGCTTGCGGTCCTGCGGCTTTTCGGGCATTGTTCTTGGAGCCTTCATGTAAACGCACCTCCCATCTGGGAATGGCTGATTTCGCGGTAGACCTCGCAGGATTCGAGCAGCTGCTCGTGCGTGCCGTACCCGATCTCGCGTCCCTCCTCGATCACAAGAATGTGGTCGGCGTGCAGGATGGAGCTGACGCGCTGCGCGATGATCACGGTGGTGGTATCGCGGTAATTTTCACGCAGGGCGCGCCGCAGCAGCGAGTCGGTGCGGTAATCGAGCGCGCTGGAGGAATCGTCCAGAATCAGGATCTCCGGGTTCCCGGCGAGCGCGCGCGCCACCAGCAGACGTTGCTTCTGGCCGCCGCTGAGGTTTGTCCCGCGGGAGGTCAGTTTATGTTGGAAGCCGTCCTCGAGGCCGTTAATAAACTCCATCGCCTGCGCACATTCTGCCGCGCGGCGGATCTGTTCCTCGGGAAGCCCGCGCCCGAAGTCGATATTTTCGTAAATGGTATCGGCGAACAGTACGTCGTTCTGGAACGTGACGCCGAATTTCCGGTGAAGCTCCCCCGCCGGGATGGAGGCGATCGGCCTGCCATCGATAAAAACCCCGCCGGAATCCGCGTCGTACAGCCGCATCAGCAGCGACATCAGCGTGCTTTTTCCGCTGCCCGTCGCGCCGATAATCCCGAGCGTCTCGCCCCGTTTCAGCCGGAATGTGATGTCCTCCACGTTGCTCTCCTTTTTCTGATAGGAAAAGCTGACGTGGTCAAATTCGATATGGTACAGGGAAGGCTTCGCGTCCTCCTGCGTCTCCGCGAGATCCTCCGGCGTATCGAGCACCTCGGCGATGCGCTGTGCGGACGCGCTGCCGCGTGAAAACATCACGAACATACGCGTGATGGAGAGCATTGCGTTGAGGATAATCGTGAAGTAGGTCAGGAACGCGAGGATCGCGCCGGTCTGCATCAGGCCGTAATTGACGCGCCACGCGCCCACCACGACGACGGCCGTCAGTCCGCCGTTGAGCAGCAGGTTCATCATCGGATTCGTCAGCGACATGGTGATTCCGGCCTTTTTCTCCCAGTACACAACCTCGGAATTGACATCCTTGAACCGGTCCTTTTCATATTCGCCCTTCGACAGCGCCCGAATCACCCGAACGCCCGACGCGTTTTCACGGACGGTGCGGACCATAGCGTCCACCTTTTTCTGGAGCGTCGCATACATCGGCACGCCGCGCTTCGACACAAAATAAACCAGGATCCCGATCAGCGGGAGCAGCGAGATCAGCACGAGCGCCAGTGCCCAGTCGAGCATCAGCGTGATGAGGATCCCGCCCAGCAGGAGGATCGGCGCGCGCACCCCGAGCCGCTGCATCCGTCCGACCAGCTGGTGGATGTTGTAGGTATCTGTGGTGAGCCTTGCTTCCAGCGATGGAATTGTATATTCATCGATCTGCTTACAGGAGAGATACGAAATTTTCTGGAACAGATCGTGCCGGATATTTTCGGTCGTATGCTGCGCGACCCAGGACGCCATGCGGTTTGCCACCACGTTCGTGACAAGCGCGGCCACGGCGCACAGGGCCATCATCACGCCCCAGAATATGATAAGTCTCATATCGCGGAGCGGCACAATCTCATCTATCAGGTAGGACAAAATCCACGGGAGCAGAAGATCCATAATCGTGCCTGTAAACTTGATGATAAGCCCCCAGGTCATGCGGCCCAAATACGGCTTGAGATATGGATACAGACGTTTCATCCCTTCTTTTTCGCCCCGCTTTCCTCACCGGCAAGCTCCGCCGAACGGACGGATACCCGTTTCATCAGATCGATAAAGACCGTCCTTTCCTCCGCGGTGAACGGCTCAAGCACGAGCGTTTCCCATTCGTGGATCAGCTGTTCCACCTGCGGGAAGATTTCCTTTGCCTTTTCCGTAGGATAGACGCGCAGGATCCGGCGGTCGTTGGGATCCGGGGATCGCGTGACGAACCCGGACTGTTCCAGCGACAAAAGCTGGCGCGCGACGTTGCTCTTATTGATGCACAGTGTCCGCGCGAGCCAATCCTGTGATTCCCCCGGACGGCGGCAGATGCGGTAAATGTAAAGCTGCTGGAACGGCGCGAGACCGCAGTCGAGCTTATCGGCCCGGTACCGTTTTGACGACTGATATGTTTTCATGATGAAGTCCATCAAGGTATCCAATGCAGCTTCCTCCTCTCCCCAATAAAGTTGAATCTGCAACTGTTGAGTCAGCAACAGTTGAACTCGCAACTATTATAGCGCAAAAAAATAGTCCCGTCAACAAGGCTAAGCCTTGACGTAGACCGCGGATCGCTCCCTCCGGTCGCTGAAATGCTGTTTCGCATTGGTACTCTGTCGCGGTGGGAGGATTGACTGTCGTCAGCCGCCGCCCTGTTTACCTCCACGGACGATGAGCAGAGCGGCTTTGATTCTGATATTGCCCGAGCAGTTTTACTCCGACGGGATTTTCCACCCTGACAGTGGATGCACACGCGGACCTGCGGTCAGCAGATCGCGGATCGCTCCCTACCGGTCGCTGAAATGCTGTTTCGCATTGGTACTGTGTCGCGGAGGGTGCGGGCGGCGGCGATCCATCCTCCGGGCTTCGTTCAGATGAGTTAGGGGGTTTGGGGGAAATGATATTTCCCCCAATAACCGCGCGACCCGCGCGGAACTTCCTTTCTCTTCCCATAAGCGACTTACAAAACCCCTTAAAAAATAAAGTTTCCGTCTCGACACTACAATTCGATAACCTGCGCGCTGGGGCGGCAGTGGGGTCTGGGGACGAGTCCCCAGCGGGGGTGCAGGGGCGCGCAGCCCCTGCCGGGGTTTGGGGCAGAGCCCCAACTATAAATGGAGGGTGAGGATGAGGGCGTCCTCGGTGGGGGAGGAGTAGAAGCGTTTGCGGAGACCTTCCTGCTGAAATCCAAACGACTCGTAGAGGGTGCGGGCGGCGCGGTTCGATGGGCGCACCTCAAGGGAGATAAATTCGCAGCTTTCCTGTTTCGCATAGCCGATCAGGGCGTGCAGAAGCGCAGACGCCGCGCCCATCCGGCGGTATTCCGGAAAAACGGCGATGTTGTCCACATAACATTCCCCGGACGCACAGTGCATCCCCGCATACCCGGCTGTCTTGCCGTCAATCTCCGCTGCGAAAAAGCAGGCGCACGGATTTTTTAAGACTTCCTCCAATGATGCCCGCGACCACGGATGCGGAAAACATAACTGCTCCAAAAGCGCGACGGCGTCAAGATGTTCCGTCCCCATCGGGACAATCGTGAAATCAGCCATGATCCGCCTCCGATAATTCTCCGGCCAGCCGTTCCAGACAGGAGGTCAGCGCGTCGCGGCAGGCGCGGTATACCTCGAGAGAACCGCCGTAGGGATCCGGCATGTCCAGAATCCTGATTTTTTCTGTCGGGATCCCTGCCTGCGTCAGGACGGCGGCGTGTGACGGGGACATCACCAGAAAGAGATCCGCCCAGGAGAGATCATCCCGGCGGAGCTGGCGCGAACGGTGCTCGGAAAGATCAATCCCGATCTCCCGGCAGGCCTGTACCGCGTTTGGGGAGGCGGGTTCGCCCTCCACCGCGGCCATCCCCGCGCTGCGTATGTTTACCGGCAGTCCGTGTTCGGCAGCCAGCTTCTGAAAAATTGCCGCCGCCATCGGACTGCGGCACGTGTTGCCTGTGCAGATAAAAATAAGATTCATGGCGTATTCCTCCGATAAATCAGAAAATCAAACCCGATTTCAGTGTCCAGACGAGCCGTTTCGCGGAGCCGCGCGCTCCCGTCCACCGGCGTTTTCCAGTAATAAGGCGTCATGGAGAACAGCGCGTCAATCATGGCGCGGTCGTCCAGTTCCAGCGTTCCGCGCACCGGGACGCGGCCCTCCAGCCGGAATCCGGGATAGACGACGTCCTTTTCCTCGTTTTCATAAGGGCGATCGTACAGGATCTGCTTGAGCCCGTACAGATGGCGCGCAGACGGCACGGCATAGAGGAACACCCCGCCGGGACGGAGCACGCGCGCCAATTCGCCAGGCTCGATGGGCGCAAAGACATTGATGATTGCATCGAAGCTTTGCGCGGCCGCAGGGATATGAAAGCTGCTGGCGACGGCAAATTCTATCCCCTTGTACCGTTTGGCCGCGGCCTTGACTGCAAATTTTGAGATATCGAACCCGGCGACCTCTGCGGAGATTCCACGCCCTGTCAGGGAATCGCGGAGCCGTCCGGTATAGTAGCCCTCGCCGCAGCCGGAATCGAGGATCCGCGCCGGGCGATCCGCTCCGGAAAGCAGGTGGGCGGCCAGATCGTTCAGTACGTCGCTGAAAAGCTGATAGTGCCCCGCATCGAGAAAGGCACGGCGGGCGGCGACCATCTGCTTGTTGTCGCCGGGAATTTTGGCGTGCATCCGGTTCGGCGGGAGCAGATGGACGTATCCCTCGGCGGAAATATCGAAGCTGTGCCCGGCCGGGCAGCGGTACGCTTTTTCCCCGCGGAAAAGCGGCGCGCCGCAGATCGGGCAGCAAAACAGGCTGTTCAAAGTATCACCCCTTGGCGTCGTACCACGTTTTGCCGATGTGGGCGTCCGCAACCATCGGCACGAGCAGGTGGACGGCATTCTGCATTTCCTCGGTGAGCAGGGCGGCGGCGCGCTCCGCCTCCTCCTCGGGGGCCTCAACGATCAGCTCGTCGTGGATTTGGAGGATCAGGCGGGACGCCATCCCTTCGCGGCGCAGGCGATCCTCCACGCGGATCATGGCGATCTTGATGATGTCGGCGGCTGCGCCCTGAATCGGCATATTGCGCGCCACCCGTTCCCCGAACGCCCGCAGATTGTGGTTGCTGGAGGCCAGCTCCGGCAGATAGCGGCGGCGTCCGAAGATGGTTTCGGCGTACCCGCAGTCGCGCGCCTGCTCGACGGTGCGGTTCATGTATTCCCGCACGCCGGAATAGTGGTTCAGATATGCCTTGATATAGTCGTCGGCCTCCTTGCGGGTGACGCCGATATCCTTGGCGAGCGAAAACGCGCCGATACCGTAGACGATGCCGAAATTGACGGCCTTGGCGCGGCTGCGCATGAGCGGCGTGACCATGTTTTCCGGCATATTGAACACCTGCGCGGCAGTGATGCGGTGGATGTCGTCGCCATTCTGGAACGCCGCGATCATGGCGGGATCCTCCGCGACGTGCGCCAGTACGCGCAGTTCGATCTGGGAGTAATCGGCGTCCACGAGCACACAGCCGTCGGCGGCACGGAAGAACCGGCGCATTTCACGGCCGAGATCGGTGCGCACCGGGATATTTTGTAGATTCGGTTCCGTGGAGCTGATCCGGCCCGTGCGCGTTTCCGTCTGGTTGAAATTGGAATGGATGCGGCCGTCCGGGCCGATCTGCTTGAGCAGTCCGTCGCAGTAGGTGGATTTCAGCTTGGAAAGCGTGCGGTAAGCGAGGACAAGCTCCACGGCGGGATGCTCGTTCCGCAGGGCTTCCAGCACCTCCGCACTGGTGGAATAGCCGCTTTTCGTCTTTTTTCCTGCGCGCAGGCCGAGCCGCTCAAACAGAGCCTCGCCGAGCTGCTTCGGCGAATTGATGTTGAATTCCCACCCAACAGACTGGTAGATCCGCGCCTGAATATCGGAGATCTGGCCCTCCAGATTCTTACCGAATTCGGCGATACCGTCCGCATCCACGGCGAAACCGATGTTTTCCATGCGCGCCAGCACGTTGGCAAGCGGGATTTCGATCTCATCGAGCAGCTTCTGCTGTCCGTTCTTTTCGATCTCCGCGCCCAGACGCGATGTGAGATCGGGCAGGACGGCGGCGTCCTCCAGCATCGTGCGGGGGAGGGAGGTCTTGTTGGACGGGGCGATCAGATCCTCCATAGAAAGCTGTTCCGGCTCCGCGGCAGTTTCCTCCACGGGCGGGATCGGCACGCTGTATTCTGCGGCCATGCGCTGGATCCCGTAGCCGGACGCCGACGGGTTGAGCAGATACCCGGCGAGCATCGTGTCCATGTGAAGGTTTTCCCCTTGCAGGCCCATCGCGTCAAGCGCGGAAAAGACGGGTTTCAGATCGTGCGTATTCTTGACAATTTTTTTGGACGCGAAAAATTTCTGCAAAAAGGAGGAATCACCCTCTGTATTTAAAATACAAATAGTATTATCGCTGTTGAAAACGATGTTTTGTATAGAACGATTATGAATATCGGCCAGGAAGCAGGCGGTTCCGCCCTTTTCCAGACGGCGGAGCAATGCGGCGGGATCGTCGCAGAACGTCACGGGAAGCGGCGCGGAATCGGCGGCGGAGACTTCTGCGGCAGTGGGCTGATTTTGCAGTCCCAGCCGGTCGATCAGCGAAAACAGTTCCAGCTTTGCCATCAGACGGGCGGCCGCGCCCGGATCCCCTGATTGCGGGATATAGTCGGCGAGGGTAGTATCGATGGGGGCCTCGGTGCAGATAGTGCCAAGCGTGCGGCTGAGGAACGCGTTTTCCCTGCCGGCGGTGAGCTTGGCGCGCATGGAATCGCGGATATCGAGCGTGTCGAGGTTCTCGTAAATATAGTCGAGACTGCCGTATTTACGAACAAGCTCCCCGGCGCCCTTGGGGCCAATCCCCGCAACGCCGGGGATGTTGTCGGAGGTATCGCCCTGGATGGCTTTGATGTCGATCATCTGGGCGGGCGTGACGCCGTATTCCTCCATGATTTTGGATTCGTCATAGACAGTGACCTGCGGCTGTCCGAATTTGGTGGTGGCGAGCCGGACAGTCACACCGCTGCCGACAAGCTGGAGACTGTCGCGGTCGCCGGTAGCGATGACGCAGTCCCAGCCGTTTTCGCGGCAGGCGCGGGCGAGCGTGCCGAGGATGTCGTCGGCCTCATAGCCCTCACATTCTACGAGGCGGTACCCCAAATCGCGCAGGAGCTCTTTCAGGTTGGGGAGCTGCTGGGCGAGTTCCTCGGGCATCCCCTTGCGCTGGGCCTTGTAGCCGTCGTACATTTTGTGGCGGAACGTAGGCGCGCGCATGTCGAACGCGATAGCGACCGCGTCCGGCGAACACTCGTCTTTCATTTTTTGCAGTACGGTCAGGAAGCCGTAGATGCCGTTTGTGTAGGAACCGTCCTTCGTGCTCAAAAGCTTGATACCGTAAAAGGCCCGGTTCAAAATACTATTTCCATCTAAAGCAAGAAGCTTCATAAAAAATTCCTCCTTCTCTCCCGTGACGGGGGCTACGCGCCCCCGTGGCCCCGCGCCGGGACGCAGTCCCGGACCCATTTCCGCCCTGCCTCGCAGGTGATCGTTCCACACCGCCGAGGATGGGGCTTGTTTTTGTGAAATATTTTTTTAGATCTGTTACAGATAAAGAAAGCATTTTCGGATGGGATCGTTCGGTTGATTTGGGAAAGCCGCCCGCGTTTATAGTACTCTGCGGATATTATACCACACCTGCGGTGGGCAGATCGCGCTCGCTCCCTCTGGTCGCCCGGCTGGGTGCGCGATTGGGCCGAGATGCCCGCGTTTATAGTACTCTGCGGATATTATACCATATCTCCGACCAGCCCGCCACCGCGACAGAGTGTTTTTTCTTATCGGAATTTCAGCGACCGTAGGGAGCGATCCGCGATTTACGTCAAGGCTTAGCCTTGCGCGGTTTACGTGCAGACTTTAGTCTGCTCAAGGCTGAGCCTTGTCGAAAATTAGTAAATTATAGCCTTATTATTACAATTTGTAATATGATTGTTCTGTAGAATTTCAAAACAGTAAAAATTATTTTTCTAATTAAGAATAAAAATGCTTCTCAAAAGCAGTACGATACATAGGAAAGCTTCCGAAAACAGGAATAAAAAACCGGACCCCACGGCGTGCGGGATCCGGCAGCAGAAGAAAGGAGCGAATCTATGAAATATAAGGTGGATTTGCATACACATACCACCGCGTCTGACGGGGAATATTCTCCCGCCGCGCTGGTTGAAAAAGCAAAGGATGCGGGGATTCAGTGGCTCGCCGTGACGGATCACGATACGATCGACGGCGTTGAAGAAGCGATCCGGGCCGGAGAGCGGCTGGGGATCACGGTGGTGCGCGGCGTCGAACTGGCCGCGCGCGAGGATCGCCATATGCACATTCTGGGCCTGGGCTTCGGCCCGGATCCCGTGCCGCTGAAAGCCCTGTGTCAAAAGCTGCGTCAGAGCCGGGAAGAAAGAAAGTACCGCATCGATCGCTTTTTGAAAGAAAAGGGGGTGGGGATCCCACTGGACGAGGTCGAACAGCTTGCCGGCGGCGTGCCGGGACGCCCCCACTTCGCGCGGGTGATGCTCCGCCACGGGCTTGT
>DVHF01000043.1 GCA_018712265.1 Candidatus Gallacutalibacter pullicola | reverse complement strand
GGCCCTCCCAGGGATCCACCGTGGTGAGCATTGGCCGTCAGGCCATAGCGTGGTAACCTCTCTGCCTAGTTAGGGCGAAATAGGGAGAGGTTACACTGCGAGGATTCCGAACATCCTGCGCCCAAAACAGGCGAAACAGCCTGCCGGGCAGTTGTACGATTCTGAGAAAGTCCAATAAAGCGCAGAAATTTTCCGGCAAAGGGAGCGCACCTATTGGCTCTTGATAAGTTATATCATACCTTAGAGGTTTCCGGCCGTGGGGGTTAGGGGGACGCGGCCAGAGCGCTCCCCCTGGGGGAATCTTTAAGGGGGGCTACGCCCCTCTTAAATAGTCTTTTGCTTCCTTTTCTTCTACCAAGAAAAGGAAGGCCCTTAGGGGTTCGGGGGCATGGGCTGAACAGCCCCCGACGCCGGGACCGCCTAGGTCCGATAAAAATAAAAAACAGTGAAGCTGTAAGCTTCAAGAATAACCGCTCCGCCCGCGCAGGGCACAAACTCCCAGCTTGGTGAAGCCAAAAGCTTCAAGCTGTGTGCGTGCCCGGGCAGGGTGAAAGTTTCTGGTTCAGTGAAGCTGTAAGCTTCAAGAATAACCGCCCCGCCCGTGCAGGGCACAAACTCCCGGCTCGGTGAGGCCGAAAGCTTCAAACTGGGTGTGCGCCCGGGCAGGGCGAAAAGCTCCCGCAGGGCACAAACTCCCGGCTTGGTGAAGCCGAAAGCTTCAAGTTGTGTGCGTGCCCGGGCAGGGCAAAAAGTTTTCAGTTCGGTGGTGCAGGCAAAGCCTGCTAAAGAAAGGGATGGAAATGGATCATCATTTAGAGAAGAAGGAGACGGACAGTCCGTTTCCGGAAGAGGAAAACGAAAGTATCGAGTGGGATGGATCAGAGGCGGAATTCGTCGCCGACGAGGACGCCGAGGAATTCGAGGAACAGAATACCGGAATCCGTCTGAATTATTCTATACGGGAAAAAGAGGTGCTCCAGTGCCTGTTGCATACAGGCCCGATCCGCACCACGGGCCGCCGCGCCGCTGCGGAAACGGCTATTTTGGTTCTGCTTGCCGTGCTGTTCCTGGTGCAGTACGCTCTGTACCGGAAACCCGAGATGCTCTTCTTTGCCGGGATCAGCCTGCTGGTGATCGCGGTTATCTGGATCGTGCCGCGGTTCGCGCTCCGCAAACGCGCGCGAGAGCTTGCACAGGATTCGGAGCTGCATCTCCAGATCTATCCCGACGTGGTGGAGGTGTACGGCAAGGGCGGCGAACGCCTGTGGGACGTCCCGCTGGATAATACATATACATGCCGCAGAATCGGAAACCTGCTGTTCATCAGCAAAACGGACGGGAACAGCCTGCTCCTGCCGCTCAGATGCGTGGAGCCCGGCCTTTTGCCGGAAATACAGGCGATGATCTTTTCCGGCACGGTCCCCGATAAACGCCGGTAGCATCCCGACAGCCGGAACCGCTGAAAAGCTGAGAATTTTTTCAGGTAAAGAGTTAGGAAGGTGTCCAATACATGGAAGAACAGTTGAATGACCGGATTATAGACGTGGATCTCGAAAAGGAGATGAAAAAATCCTTTCTGGATTACTCCATGTCCGTTATCGTATCCCGCGCCCTGCCGGACGTGCGCGACGGCCTCAAGCCGGTGCACAGGCGTATCCTGTATACGATGTTTGAAAATAACCTGATGCCCGATAAGGCGTACCGCAAATGCGCCGATACCGTCGGTTCAGTGCTCGGACGCTACCACCCGCACGGCGACGCCTCCGTCTACGACGCGCTTGTCCGTCTGGCGCAGGATTTCTCCATGCGCTATATGCTCGTGGACGGCCACGGCAACTTCGGTTCCGTGGACGGCGATCCCCCTGCCGCATACCGTTATACCGAGGCAAGAATGAGCCGGATCGCGGTGGAGATGCTTCAGGATATCGATAAGGAAACTGTCGATTTCATGCCCAACTACGACGACCGCCTCAAAGAACCTGAGGTTCTGCCGTCGCATTTCCCGAACCTGCTCGTCAACGGATCGACCGGTATCGCGGTCGGTATGGCTACCAACATCCCGCCGCATAACCTCGGCGAGGTGATCGACGGCGTCTGCGCCATGATCGATAACCCGGATGCCACGCTCGACGATCTGATGGAACACATCAAAGGCCCGGATTTCCCCACCGGCGGCATCGTGATGGGCCGCGCCGGGATCCGCGCCGCCTACGCCACGGGCCGCGGCCGCATCATTGTCCGCGCCCGCGCCGAGATCGAGGAGGAGAAGAACGGACGGTTCAAGATCGTTGTCTCCGAACTGCCGTATCAGGTCAATAAGGCAAGGCTGATTGAGAGCATCGCGGATCTCGTCAAGGAGAAGCGCATCGAGGGGATCACAAACGTCGAGGATCATTCCGACCGCAACGGAATGCACATGGAGATCGACGTCAAGCGCGACGCTTCGCCGCAGATTGTGCTCAACCACCTGTTTTCCTTTACCCAGATGCAGACCACTTTCGGCGTGAATATGCTCGCCATCGTAGGCGGCGAGCCGAAAACGCTCACGCTCCAGGAAGTGCTCAAAGAATATATCTCGTTCCAGGAGAGCGTTGTGCGCCGCCGCACGGAGTTCGACCTGCGCAAGGCGCGGGAACGCGCGCATATCCTCGAGGGCCTCAAGACGGCAGTCGATCACATCGACGAGGTGATCGCGATCATCCGCAGCTCCAAGGATACGCCCACAGCGCGCGCCCGTCTGAGCGAGCGGTTCGGTCTGGACGATGTGCAGACCCAGGCGATTGTGCAGATGCCGCTCGGCCGTCTGACTGGTCTGGAACGCCAGAAGCTTGAGGACGAGCTCCACGCGCTCGAGATCAAGATCGCGGACTTTGAGGACATTCTGGCAAACGAGAGCCGCGTGCTGGCGATCGTCAAGGAGGAAGCCCTCGCGATCAAGGCAAAATTCGCCGACGAACGCCGCACCGAGATCGCGTCGATCAGCGGCGAGGTCGATATCGAGGACCTGATTCCCGACGAGGAATGTGTGCTCACCATGACGAATTTCGGCTACGTGAAGCGTCAGAAGATGGATACCTACCATCTCCAGCGGCGCGGCGGGCGCGGTGTCTCCGGTATGACGCGCCGCGACGAGGACGTGGCCACCGATATGTTCATCACAGGCACGCACGACTATGTGATGTTCTTCACCAATCTCGGCAGGGTATACCGCCTCAAGTGCTACGAGGTTCCGGAGGGATCCCGCACCAGCAAGGGCATGAATATCGCAAACCTGCTCCCCGTTGCGCAGGACGAGCGCGTGACCTCCATGATCCGTGTTCCGCAGTTCGAGGAGGACAAGTACCTTGTGATGGTGACGCGCGGCGGCATAATCAAGCGCACCAGCCTGAACGCCTTCCAGACAGCGCGCAAGGGCGGCGTGATCGCGCTGGATCTCGACGAGGGCGACGAGCTGGCATGGGTGCGCCTGACGGACGGCAATAACGAGCTCCTTGTAGCAACCAAAAAGGGCATGGCGATCCGGTTCCACGAGACGGATGTCCGCCCGATGGGACGCACGGCGCGCGGCGTGAAAGCGATCACGCTCAACGACGGCGATTCCGTTGTGGGGATGTCTGTGCTCCGCGAGGGCGGCCGCGTCCTGACCGTCAGCGAGACGGGTTACGGCAGGCTTTCTCCGATTTCCGATTACCGCATCCAGAGCCGCGGCGGAAAGGGACTGCTCAACTACCACGTCGCAAAATACGGCGATGTGGCGGCAATTAAGGTAGTGGATCTGGACGACGATGTGATCCTGATCTCCACAGACGGCGTGATTATCCGTATCAAAGCAGATTCTATCCGCGAATGTGCGCGGCCGAGCAAGGGCGTGCGCGTGATGCGCGTGAACGGCGAGGATAATAAGGTCGTTACATTGGCGCGTGCGCCGCATGATGACGATGAAGTGGACAGCGACGCGGAGATCGAGGAAGAGGACGGCGCAGAAGCCCCGGAGGACATGGCCGAGGACACCACCGAGTCCGAAGAATAAAAAAAGATAAAGTTTTCGCCCGCCTTTTTCAAAAGGCGGCGGGGGCGCGGGGGCTGGCCCCCGTAGAAACCGGAACGCGAAGCGTTCCCCCGGAAAGGCGAGCAAACAGAGAGGGCGATCCATCCAGTGGATGGATCGCCTGAACGCTTTTGCGGACCCCCGTGCGGAGCGGCTCCGTCCATGGAGGACCAACCCCCTGACTGCTTTCTATCCGCAGACAGCCGCCTGTATCGCAGATGCTTTTGATAATTAACTAAACATTTGCCTATACACGATATAGGCAAATCCAGCTGACTATCTTGATGGTCTGCTATACTTGCTATACAAAATATAGGCAAATACGGCTAACTGTTAAATTCTACTGACAAACGGTGTCTGCTGCGCCCGTCACCCTTGCAATACGAAAGTATTGCGGCGGATTCGCGCCTTGCATCCATCACTTTTCAGCGAATTTTCCAGCACTTTTGACTTTTCAGATACACCCTAATTTTTCTCATCCCCGCAGAAATTCGAGCAGCATGGGCTGGGTCCGGCGGTAGATTTGCGGCGCGTCGGAAAGGGGGAGAGGGTTCCTGCCCTCTCCGAGCTCCAGCGTAAATCCCGGCCTGCGGAAGCAGTCGATAAACCAGTCCTTGAATCCGCCCATGGACGCCAGTCCCTGTGGATCCCCGAGCGTACAATGGCCCGCTTCGGCCATCCGCCGCGCGATCTCCGCGGATTCCGGCGGGGTGTGGCGGCCGTAGCGGTAATAAATCTCCCAGCCCTGTGTATGCAGCGCGGCGGCGCGAAGGAATCCCCTGCGGCGGCAGAATGCCGCAAGGCACGCGCTCTCCGGTTCGCTCTCCGGGAACCTCCCGCCGAACTGTGTCGGGGAAGGACCATTGATCCCCGCCTCGCGTTCCATGCGGCGCAGGCGCAGCCAGTTCGCGTCAAAATTGTGGTTGAGATCGACCCCGCGTGCGTTTGCCTGCCATCGGGACGGATCTCCGCCGTCCACGCGCTCCACCAGCGGCGAGAACCGTCCGGCGGAGGCGGGGCCGTGAATCTGGATCTCCACGCCGTCGGGATTGGCGCACGGCAGGACAAAAACGCCGTGTTCCCGCAGAAAATCGCGCGCCGGAATCCCGCAGACAGGATCGTCACGCTCCATCGCAAGGCAGAGATCCGCGAAAAAGCGCAGGGCGATCCACCCGGTGATCCACTCCATGCCGTGGAACGCGGCGGCGATCAGGACGGGCGCGTGCGTCCCGCCGACGGATAGTACAAGGATCGGGCGTCCCAGCAGGCTCCGGCCGACGCGCTCCGTCTGCACGAATGGGAACCGTTCCCGGATCTCCTGGACGCACTGTGAGAGACAGGCGCAGTCCAGCGGGGCGGATGGGGAAAACACGGATGAAACGATCAAGAAAATCACCTCTTTGATAGATATGAGGGACAAAGCGGGGAATATTCTTGAAAACGCGATCCTGTTGGCTTATAATAGAGACAGCGCCGTATAGTTTGCCTTGGAAAGCCTGCGCTGAAAAGTGCGGTATCGTGCGGCATTGATGAAAGAAATCCATCAGGAGGGATTGTTCCATGAAGCTGACAGAAAAGACCTTGAGCCAGGAATATAAATACCGCGGGAAGATCGTCAACCTGCGCGTGGACGATGCCGAATTGGAAAACGGCCACGTTACGAAGCGGGAGGTTGTAGAGCATCCCGGCGGCGTGACGATCGGTGCGCTGACAGATAAAAATGAGCTGCTGTTCGTGCGGCAGTTCCGCTACCCGTACCAGCAGGTGATTCTGGAAACGCCTGCCGGCAAGCTGGAGCCGGGCGAGGACGCTTTTGAGGCCGGCAAGCGCGAATTGAAAGAGGAGACGGGCGCCACGGGACGCGATTTCCAGTTCCTGGGGAATATGTATCCGACGCCGGGGTACTGCGGGGAGATTATCCGGCTGTATGCGTGCCGCGTGGATGGGTACGGCGAGATGGATCCGGACGACGATGAGTTTCTGGAAGTGGAGCGCATCCCGCTCGACAAGGCCGTGCAGATGGTGATGGACAACGAGATCCCCGACGGCAAGACCCAGATCCTGATTTTGAAAATCGCCGCGCTTGTCAGGGAAAACAAGATATAACGCTGTTGTCCCACTTTCTCCCTAAGACCCGGGTATTCCCGGTGCGATGGGTGCAGAGAGGGGAATCGCAGCTGGACAGAATAAAACAGGATATGCCGCTGTTTCAGGGCATATCCTGTTTTGCGTATTTCGGATCATGGAGGATTGGTAGGAACAGGCGGCTTTTTTGGAACTCCGTCTGCGGTGCCGCGACGCATGGGGGCCCACAAATGCGTTCGGGGGAACCATCCACTGGATGGTTCCCCCTCTCTGTTTGTTCACCTTTCCGGGGGGAACGCTTCGCGTTCCTTTACTTTGTGGGGGCTCCTCGCCCGCAACGCGGGCCGTCCCCCTTTGTCGCTGCGCGACATTTCCCCCGCGCAGCGGGGGAATCTCCCCGCGCCCCCGCCTCATCGCGAGCATAGTGTGCAGTTTACTGCTGTACTAATCTTCGCGATCTGCGTGCAGGCTCAGCCTGCCCTTTTGAAAAAGCTTGAGCAAAACTTTTATGTTTTGCTCTCCTTTGGCTTTGTGCTTACCTTTGGAACCAATCCTTATACCCGATTTCATACAGGTAATCGCGGCTGATTTTCAAGCTTTCCAGCGGATCCAATCCATACGTATCGTCCTGCTCAATCAGGAAGTATTCGCTGCCGCCCTCGAGTCCGGCTTCGATGCAGTCCTTGATTTTCAGGCTGCCGCGGCCGAGCTCTGCGAACTCAACGATGCCAGTAAACGCGGCAAAGAAGGTTTTCGGATCAAACGGGCCGTCCGGCAATTTGAGTTCCCCAATGCGGTAGTCCTTGAGATGGAGCAGGCGGATCCGTCCTGCGTATTTTTTGATGAACGGTACGGGATCCTCGCCGCCGCGGTGGATCCAGTGGGTGTCTAGCTCAAAGCCGAGACGTTTTGTGTTGTCCTTGATGATGTCGAGCAGGTACTGGCCGTCGTATTTGACGAATTCAATGTGGTGGTTGTGGTAGTAGAGGTCGATCCCCTGCTCGGCGAGCTTTTCGGCCATCTCGTCGGCGCGCTTGGCGAAATCAAGCGTTTTGTCGAAGCTGCCCATGCAGTGGAACGGCAGCATCCCGATGCGCAGCATGGAGCAGTTCAGGGTTTTGCAGTCGCTGACGATCTTGTCGAAGTCGGTGGCGAGCGTTTCGCCGGAAGGAGCCTTTGCCGGTTCGAGCGCCGCGGAGTTTGCCGCGATCTGGATGTCGAAATTCTCGCTGGCACGCCGCAGGCCGTCCACGTTCTCAGCGGTCATGGGGAGCTGGCTCACCTCGACGCAGTGGTAGCCGAGATCGGCGCACGCGGCCAGCGTATCATAGACGCCGCGTTCTGCGATAGTGCTTTTGATGGTGCTCATCTGGATACCGATCATTCCTTTTTTCATAGGGGTTGACCTCCTTATAATAAAATTTTATGGTTGTCCGGAATGCTGCGGGGGAATATTTCTCAGAGCGGCGGACGCGCGCTGGGCGATGGTGAGGGAGCAGCCGGATCCACCGCGGTAGTAAGCTGGGAGCGGGATCTGGCGGCAGCCGAGACATTGCCGGAGCAGCGGCCGCGCTTCCTGGACAGCGTAGGCTTCCGCGAGACTGATTCCATCGTTTTTGATGGAAAGGTTCTCCGAGGAAATCATGGCGCACACGACTTCCCGCACCCACAGTGGGGCTTCATATTTTCGAGGAAATTTAGGGAGCCAGTCCCGCCGGGCAGGAGGATGCTTTGGCGGTTCCGGGAGCCAGCGCAGGAAAAACGGGTAGAAATCGGGATCCTCCAAAAGCTCAAGATAATGCGTGCGCAGGAACGGATCATTGAACTGGAATGAGGAACGCTCCATCACGAAGATGATTTCCCCGCGATTGGAGTGCTGTCCATTCTGCCGGGCGATCCATGTGCCGTCGGGGGCGTAGCAGGTCATTTTCAAATCGGAGTAGGAGAAATCCTGTTTGAGCGCGCCGGAATCGTACCATGTTTTTAAATATCCTGCTGTTTCTTCGCGGATCAGCGTGCCGTCGGGGAGAAAATCCTGATGAAGCAGGGGATCGGAGGTAAAACGGGATTTAACGCTGCCGTCCCCATACCAGCAGGTTTCGGAAAGCAGTTTCCCGTGATCGAGGAAGAACTCATCCTCCATCTGTCCGTCCGGATAGCGGGAGAAGCAGCGGCCATGACCGCTGCCGTCGAGATAGTGGTATTCGGCATAGCCGTCCGATTCGTCCACAGCCGTCCCGGTGAAAGGTTTGCCGCGATAAGTGACGCCAAGGAAGATGTCCTCGTCAGAAGTTTCCAGATCATCAATCAGCACTTTTTCCGCCACAATCCCACCCCTTTGGCAAGTGAATAATGAATAGTGAATAGTGAATAGTTTCGCCTGCCACCGCGCGCCTGCGTCGGGCAGATCGCGCAGGCATCGTACCTCCGCCCGGCAAGGTGACGTGATCAGTCTGAGAAGCCCGCGTTTATAATACTCTGCGGATATTTTATCATAAATAGACAGGAAAATCAATTTTGGCGTTCTTCGCATCTGCGATGAGCAGATCGCGGCAGGCTGAGCCTGAATCCAGAACGCGCAACGCGTCGTACCTCCGCCCGGCTGAGTGATATGATCGAGCGGAGCTACCCGCGTTTATAGCTAGTCAGATATTACTATGATCCCCGACCAGCCTCCCGCCGCGACAGAGTACCCGTTCCCATCGGCGCATCAGCGACCGTAGGGAGCGCTCCGCGGTCTACGTGCAGGCTTAGCCTGCCTTAGCCTTGCTTGACGGATGGGGGGATTCACGGTACAATAAGAAAAAAGGCTGCTGGCAGCCGGAATCAGGAGGAGTTCCCTTTATGGCAGAAATCAAACCGTTCCGCGCCCTGCGCTTCACCGACAAGGCCGGGAACATCGCATCGCTCACGTGCCCGCCGTATGACATCATCAGCGAGGAGCAGAGACAGAAATTCTTAGCCGAAAATCCGTACAACATCATCCGTCTGGAGCTTCCCAAGGGGGAGGACCCCTATACCCAGGCCGGGAAAACGCTCGAATCCTGGCTGGACGAGGAAATCCTCAAATGCGACCGCGATCCCGCAATCTACATCTACGAGGAGGAATTCACCGCCTACGGCAAAACCTCCAAAGTTAAGGGGATCATCTGCCGCGTCAAGCTCGAGGAGTTCTCCAAGGGCATTGTCCTGCCGCATGAGGAAACGCTCAGCAAGGCCAAGGAGGACCGCTTCAATCTCATGAAGGCTACCTCCTGCAATTTCAGCCAGATCTATTCCCTGTACATGGACGAAAAGCACGAAACCGCCGCGAGGATCGATGCTCTGTCGTCCGGTGCGCCGCGGTATGAATTCAGCGACGGCGAGGTGATCCACCGCCTGTGGATCGTCAATGATCCGGTGGCGATCGCGGCGATCTGTGAGGATTTCCAGGATCGCAAGCTGTACATAGCGGACGGCCATCACCGCTACGAGACGGCGCTCAATTACCGCAACTGGCGCAGGGAACAGGGTGATACGTCCGAGGATCCCGCGTATGTGATGATGATGCTGGTCGATATGCAGAGCGACGGCCTTGTGGTGTTCCCGACGCACCGTCTGGTACGAAATCTGGATCACTACGACGAGTCCGCGGTGCTGGACGCCTGCCGGAAAGATTTTGAGGTCTATCCGATGCAGGATTACCGCGAGATCCCGGCGAATCTGGACGCGCTGTACCGTCAGGGGAAAAAGGCGTTCGCGCTGTACAGCGGCGGTGACGGATGGACGCTGCTGATTTTGAAGGATCTCGGCGTGATGGCGGAGCTGCTGCCGGATAAGAGCGCGGCGTCGCAGGGGCTGGACGTGACGGTCCTGCACACTCTGGTGCTCGAGCGGGCGTTCGGCATCGACAAGGAGAACATGGCGAACCAGAAAAACCTGACGTATACGCGGTCGTTTGAGGAAGCGATCGAGTCGGTGCAGAGCGGGGAGAGCCAGTGCGCGTTCCTGCTCAATCCCACGCGCGTGACCGAAATCCGCGACGTGGCCGCTGCCGGGGAGAAAATGCCGCAGAAATCCACCTATTTCTATCCCAAGCTGATCACCGGATTAGTCATGAACCAGACTAAGTCTGGACGTAATTCGCGGAGCGCTCCCTCCGGTCGCTGATGCGCCGTTTCGCATTGGTACTGTGTCGCGGTGGGGGGCTGGGATAAAAAATGAGGCCGGGGGATCCCGGCTCTGATTAAAGGAGGAGTTTTTGTGAAAATTGCAGTTATTACGGAGGGAAGCACGAAGCACCATAACGCTGACGTGATGAAGGCGCTTGAGGGGATGGGCCACGAGGTGGTCAACCTCGGCATGAAAAATGTGGACGGCGAGCCGGATCTCACATACATGGAGACGGGTCTCATGACGGCAATCGCGCTGAATCTGAAAGCAGTCGATTTCGTCGTGGGCGGCTGCGGTACAGGTCAGGGTTATATGAACGCCGTGCTCCAGTATCCCGGCGTGTTCTGCGGATTGATTATGGATCCGGTGGAGGCGTTCCTGTATTCGCAGGTGAACGCGGGCAACTGCATCTCGCTCCAGCTCAATAAGGGCTACGGCGGGATCGGCGGCGATCTGAATGTGAAGTACATTCTGGAAAAGCTGTTCAACGATACGTACGGTCAGGGCTATCCGGCGGCGCGCAAGGCCGTACAGGTGGACGCGAGAAAGAGATTGGAGACGCTGTCCCAGCAGTCGCACCGCCCGATGACGGAGATCCTCAAAACGATCGATCCGCAGCTGATCCGCCGCACACTGGATTTCCCGGGCGTCAGGGAATTCTTTGCCGCCGCTCCGGAATCGGAACTGAAAGACGTGGTCATGTCGCTGTATTGAGCACAGATTTCAGAAAAATTATATACTTTTTGTAAAAACACATAGAAGTATTTCGGTTTGTAAAACTATGAGATGTTGTCCTGTGCCTGCAAAACGGGAATGATTTTACTGTTTTGAACGTGCATGGGGAGAGAAATTTTCCCGGCAAAAATGAAATTGTCCTGTATCCGTCTGGCAGGAGACGAAAAAAGTCCGAAAATCCCCCGTATTCCGGGGGATTTTCCTTTTGAAAAGGCATTGTTTGGCGTTGCGTTTTTTCAAAATTCATGCTATAATGTCAGCGGATAATCTGTATAAATACGTCCGCGCCTGTAATCGTATGATGAAAAAGCACGGTTGTGGAAGAAAGTCTGTTTCTGCTGCTTTTTTGCAGAGGTTATGCGCGCGGCACGATCTGCAAAAGGCCGTGTATTGGCCTTGACAGATACAGGATATTTGCGGTATAATGTTAAACTGCAAGGTTTGTACCCGAAAGGAGGTTTTTTTCATGCTGAGAACCTACCAGCCCAAGAAGCTCCACAGAAAAAAGGAGCATGGTTTCAGAAAGAGAATGTCCGATAGAAACGGCCGCAAGGTTTTGGCGCGCCGCAGGGCGAAGGGCAGAGCACGCCTCACCCACTAAGTCTTGAGAGGGCCACCGACGCGTGGCCTTTCTTTTGTTATTTCAAGACTGGCAGACGTATTCTCCGGCAGGCGGTGCAGAACTCCTACACCCCGCCAAAGCGCCGCCTGGAGATCGCGGCCTTGCATCCAGAATGGGAACCAGAGTATGTTTTCCTGCGCATCACGGGACAATCCCAGGATCAGTGGGTGCGTGTGAAAACATACTCCGGCAATGCCGCGCACTGTATATGCAATCCCGGCCGGCTGCCGGGATGTATCCGGATACCCTCCGGCGCGGACAGGCTTCTGCATCTGCGCGGAGATTTTTTGAAAACGCTTTTTCCCTATCAGGTGTTGGAATGGATATTTTTGTGCCTATTTGTGAAAACAGGGATTTCCGGCGTATTTATGCGCGAGGGAAATCATATGTTTCGCCGGTTGTTGTAACTTATGTGATGAAAAACCGGACGCGCAGTCTCCGCGTGGGGATTACTACGAGCAAGAAAACCGGGAACGCCGTCAAGCGGAGCCGGTCGCGCCGGGTGATCCGGGAGGCTTTTCGGACAATGGCGCCGCGTGTGAAGCCCGGTTTTGATCTGGTGTTCGTCGCGCGCGCACGTACCCCGCAGGTGAAAAGCACCGACGTAGCCAGGGCGATGGAAAAGCAGCTCCGGGAGGCTGGCATCCTGCAATGAAAGGGATTTTTCTCAGGCTCATACGTTTTTACCAGAAATATATTTCGCCCATGAAACAGCCATGCTGTAAATATATTCCCACCTGTTCCAATTATGCTATCCAGGCGATCGAGCGGTTCGGGATTGTAAAAGGGGGCTGTCTGGCCCTGTTCCGCCTGCTGCGGTGCAACCCGTTCAGCCGCGGCGGATACGATCCTGTTCCTGAAAAGAGGGAAAAACGGCGGATTCATCGGTGATAGAGGAGTTTTGCGCATTATGATTCAAATTGGTAACTTTTTCGGAAGTATTCTGGGATATCTTCTGTGGCCGCTGTATTTTCTGTTTAAGAATTACGGCGTCGCGATTATTATCTTTACCATTGTTGTAAAGCTGTTGATGTTCCCGTTCTCCGTCAAGCAGCAGAAGTCCATGGCGGGCAACGCCAAGCTTCAGGCCAAGCAGAAGGAGCTTCAGGAGAAATATTCCGACAATAAGGAAAAGCTTAATCAGGAGATCCAGAAGCTGTATGAAAAGGAAGGGGTCAACCCGATGGGCGGCTGCCTTCCGATGCTGATCCCGTTCCCGATCATGATTGGAATTTATTATACGGTGATCAACCCGATCTCGAACGTGCTGCATATTTCCAGCGCCGCAGTCCAGCAGGCCGCCGCGATGCTCCAGCAGTTGCCGGGAATCGGTTCCATGTTCAGCAACAGCTTTTATGCGGAGATGCAGATCATCCAGCATTATGATGAGTTGCGTCCGCATCTGGATGTTGCCAACGGCGGTATGTTCACAGCCGACGAGCTTTCGCAGATTGATTTTCTGAGCAGCGGTTTTGATTTTCTGGGCCTGAACCTGCTGGGTACGCCGCAGGGCAGCCCGCTGAGCACGATGCTGTGGCTCATCCCGGTATTGTGCCTTGTGTCCTCGCTGGGCACGCAGTTTATCACAATGAAGCTTCAGCCCGGGATGCAGCAGCAACAGGGCTGCATGAAGCTGATGCTTTACGGTATGCCGCTGTTCTCCGCGTGGCTTGCCTACACGCTGCCGGGCGCCGTTGGTTTTTACTGGACGATTTCGACGCTTACCAGCCTGCTTCAGACACTGATTACGCATAAATTTTACAGCCCGGCGCAGCTTGTGGCCAAATCGGAAGCACAGAGGATCGCGCTGCGCGAGCAGGAGGAAGCCGCAGTGAAGCCGCTGCCGCCGCATGAGCAGCAGAAGCTGGCGGCGCAGAGAGAGGCCCGGATAGCGGCGCAGCAGAAGAAAAAGGCCGCTGAAGCCAAGCCCGCAGAACAGCCGGCACAGAAAAAGACTTCGGGTCAGAAGCCGAAGGGCGGAAATTCCTCCAAGGGCAATGTGAATGATTATTTAGGTTCCAAGAAATAAGCGAAGAAACACCGGAGGGTCCGGAGCCCTCTGGTTTCGTGAAAGGATAATACAGGAATACAAGAAAAATACGGTATGGAAAAGTGTGTGGAGGTGTAAATGTGTTAAGAGAAGCAATCGCAACAGGCGATACGGTGGAGCAGGCGTTTGAGACGGCGTGCCGTGAGCTGGGGGTAGAATCTCACGAAGCGCAGTTCGATATTTTGGAGATGCCGGTCAAAAAGAAATTTGGATTGTTTGGCGGCACGCCTGCCAAGGTGCGTGTTTATGTGAAGTCGAGCCCGGCGGATAAAGCGGCGGAATATCTGAAGGATGTGCTGGCCCACATGGGGCTGACCGGTGTAGAAGTTTCCGTGACGGAGCAGGAGGGCGGCGCTCTGCTGTCCCTGACGGGCGAGGATATCGGGTTTGTCATCGGCCACCGCGGCGAGACGCTGGATGCCCTGCAATATCTGACGGGGCTTGTGGCGAATCATGTGGATGATTCTTATTACAGGATAACGATTGATATTGGGAACTACCGCGAAAAGAGGAAGGAAACCCTGGAAAGCCTTGGAAAACGGATTGCGGCCAAGGCGGTCAAGACGGGGCGCAACTGCCCGCTTGAGCCGATGAACCCGTATGAAAGAAGGATTATACATACGGCTGTGCAGACGGTTGAGGGCGCGAAGTCGTGGAGTGAAGGCGAGGACACGAACCGTCACGTTGTGATTGGTCCCGAAGGCGGGGAGCGTCCGCAGCCGCAGAGACGTCCCGGCGGCAAGGGCGGACGCCGTCAGCCGCAGCAGGATTCCAGAGGGCGCAGAGGAAACGGCGACAGGTTCCCGCGCGGGAACGGTGGTTCCGGCCAGCAGCAGAGGACGCAGGCGTCCGGTGCTCAGCAGGGGACAGCGCCGTCGCATCCGCAGCAGAAAGTAAAGGCGCCGTTGTACGGACGCATTGATGTAAAGAAGAATAATCCGGAAAAATAAAGAACCGGGAGCGCCTTCTCCGGAGGCCGCAGCAGCGATCCATGCACGCCGTGGGTCGCTGTTTTTTCAAGGCTAAGCCTTGACGTAGACCGCGCACCTGCGGTGAGCAGAACGCGTATCGCTCCCTCCGGTCGCTGAAAGGTCGTTGCCGCGGGCACTGTGTCGCGGTGGGAACCACACCGCAGTTTGGCTTTTCGTCCAGCCCGGGCCAAGGCTAAGCCTTGACGTAAACCGCGAAGCGCTCCCTCCGGTCGCTGAAATGCCGTTGCCGCGGACACTGTGTCGCGGTGGCAGGCACACCACAGTTTGGCTTTTCGCCCAGCCCGGGCGGGGGAGAATATTTGAAGCCGCAGGCTTCACCAGAATATGATCTATCGGACCTGCGAGGTCCCGGCGTCGGGGGCTGTTCAGCCCACCTGCACGCAGGCCGTCCCCCTTTGTCGCTTCGCGACATTTCCCCCGCCCCGCGGGGGAATCGTCCCCCGAACCCCTAAGGGC
>DVHF01000042.1 GCA_018712265.1 Candidatus Gallacutalibacter pullicola | reverse complement strand
GCAGGTCCCGGCGTTGGGGGCGGCTCAGGCCGCGCCCCCAAACCCCTGCCGGCCCTTCCTTTTCTTGTTGGAAGAAAAGGAAGCAAAAGACCATTTAAGGGGGACTCCTGTCCCCCTTAAAGATCCCCCTGCTGGGGAGCGCTCTGGCCGCGTCCCCAGACCCCACGGCCGGGATCTTTGGTGGTAACAGCAAGAGTATAGAGAGCCAGCAGGTGCGCCCTTGTTGCTTGAAAAATCTGCGCCTTATAACGCGTTTTTCAGAATCGCTCAACTGTACGGCAAGCTGATTCGCTTTTTTCGGGCGCGAGTTGTTCGGAGTCCTCAAAGTGTAACCTCACCCTATTTTGCGCTAATGGGGCTATGAGATCTCCACGCTAGGGGCCTGCGGCCCAACGCTTGGGCTGTGAGGATCCTCCGGTTCGGAAATGCCTTCGCATTTCCGAAAGTGTGCGCGCCTTTGGCACGCACAAGGGCCGCGCTCCGCGCGGCCTTCTGGGATTAGCGAGGTTTTCAATACTATTCTGCGCCGCTGCAAGCTTACAGAAAGGAGTGTGGTGAGATGAGTGAAAAATTGGATCAGCTCAGGGAGTTGATTCAAAAAATGGATGATGATTACCTGATAGGGTTGTCAAATAAAGGAATTGTCAAGCGCGCCGCAAAGGATTTGGAGGGCAAGGATCCCTCCGTTTCTGTCGGGGAGGACGGCGTGACAATCGAAATCGACGGTGAAACCTGCACCTATACGATGCCGCCATCGGCTTTTTCGTGCACATGCCCGTCCAGAAGCGTGTGCCGCCATCTGATTGCGGGTCTGCTCCATCTGCGGAACCATCCGGAAATCCTCGGAACGGAGATGTCTCCCGCGGTCGGAGAGCCGGAGGAGGAGCCAAAATCCGGACCGCAGGAGGAACCGCCAACAAAGGAGGAACCGAAAGGTCATCCGGAAATTTTGGGCTTCCCGATAGAAACGATCCGCAAGACGCTGAAAAAGAAGCAGTATCAGGAACTGCTGGTGCAGGCGGAACGGGGCGAGTTCCCGGAAATTACCGATTCCTCCATCGTGACGGTGCGGTTTCTGCGGGAAAATATCACGGTCAAACTGCTCGAGCCGGTCGAAAATTCGACGTGTACGTGCCACAAGAAAGAATTATGCCCCCACAAAGCGGCGGCGATCCTGTGGTACCAGCTGAAAATGGGCGCGGCGAAGCTGGAGGATCTGCGCGAACCGCAGCAGGAGGATCAGCAGGAATTGGAAAGCTGGCGGGAGGCCGGGGCGAAGCTTCGGATTTTCCTGTCGGACGCGCTGAAAAACGGTTTAGCGCGCGAATCCGGCGAGGAAGCCGACTCCTGCGACCAGCTGGCGCTGTACTGCCACAATCTGCGCCTGCCGTCGCTGGAACGCGAGCTGCGCGGTCTGGGCGAGGATTATCGCCAGTATCTTAATCGGAGCAACCAGTTTCGTATGGACTGGTGGATCGAAAGAATCTGCCGCCTGTATCAATCGTCGGAAACACTGCGCAAGGGCTCCTACCGCCAGATTTCAGAGATGGCCGGGGACTATAAATCCGAGTATTACGAGACGGATCAGATGCGACTGTACGCGGTCGCGCAGCAGTCGTTCCTGACCAAAAGCGGATACGACGGCACAACCACATGGTTCCTGCGCCTGCCGGAAATGGATTGGTACACCTTTACGCGGGCTGTCCCGGTGTATTACGATTCCACAGGAAGGCCGGGCCGCAACCCACAGAAGGCCGCCGCGCCGTGGAATTTGGGCTGTCTGTCCGAGGATATGCCGGGGATGGAGCTGGTGCTCGAGCACCCGAAAGTCAACGAGGAAAAGCGCCTTTCCTCGAGCGAAAGCACAAAGGGACGGCTGATCAGGTCGCGGGATGTCTATTCGCTCACAGAGGATGGCGGTGCGCTGCCGTGCTTTTACAGTGATTTCCAGCGCATGGCACAGGAACGGCTGTTGAAAGCGTCCGCCGTGGAGCAGGAAAATGAAGAAGAACCGCGGCGGATTCCAGTGTTTGTGTGTGCACAGTCTGCGGAGGAACAGTCGTACGATGAAGTCCGGCAGTGCTACCAGCGGCGGATTTTCGACGGCAAAGGCCGCAGCCTGCTGTTGGAGGTACTGTATAATCAAAAGAACAAGAAGAATATAGAGATACTGGAATATTATGGAAAGAAAAAGGAGATCCCGGTCTATTTTGGATTTCTCACGCTCAGCGACGGCTGGATGAAGCTCGAGCCGATCGAGGTGTTTCTCCGCCCGGAAATATTGCCGTTAGAGCCGGGGACACCGGAATATACGGAAACAGCGATCCCGGAAAGCACCTGTCTGCGGATGCAGGAGCTTCTGAAAGACGCGGGACAGACGCTGGAATCCCTGGCTATGAGCGGCGCCGGCGGATTGATGAAAACACAGCAGGAGGAGTTGATCCGTCAGGCGCAGCTGCTGGAAAAATACGGGATGAGCCGTGCGGCGAACAGGATGAATAGACTGTCGGAACAGGCGGCGGCGCAGTGGAACAGGTTGGAGAAAGACTATCCTGCGTTATTGGAGAGCTGGATTGAGTGTTGCGTATATCTTCGGCAGTGCCGTGCAGCGTTGGAAAGGGAACTTTTAAAAAGCAGGATGGGCCAAGAGGAATCACAAAGCCAAAGGTGAGCAAAGGATAAAGTTTTCGCCCGCCTTTTACAAAAGGCGGCGGGGCGCAGGGGCGGAGCCCCGCAAAACAGGAACGCGAAGCGTTCCCCTGGAAAGGTGAGCAAACAGAGAGGGCGTTCCATCCGGTGGATGAAACGCCTGAACGCCTTTGCGATCCCCCAAGCGGCGCGTACCCGGCCACGGAGTTCCCCGCCGCGCGCCAACATCAAATTCCTGTTTTGACATCCGCTCCATAAGTATGACATTCCTAAAGAATACCCATGCTCTATAAATCAACATAAACAAAAGAACAGACAATCATCCGCACTGTTTTGTAAAATAAAAAGAAAAACTGATAGAAATTGAGCTTTGAACATGGTACAATGGAACATAGACAGATCGAAAAAACGAAATTTAAAAGGATGCGCAGATATGAGTTATGATTTGATGGTTTTTGAAAAAACAAAAGCACCTGCCACCAAAAAAGAATTTATGGTATGGTATGAAAAGCAAACGGGATGGAACGAAGAACACGATTACCAAACGATTAGTGTTTCTTCTCCTGCTTTACAAAATTGGTTCATGGAGATGAAAGAAAAATTCCCACCCATGAATGGAGAATATGCACCAAATCTTGATCCTCTTGATGAAGATGAAGCCGAAGATTTAGAGCGGCATATGGTTGATTACAGTATTGGATATGACGTAATTTATGCTGCGTTTTCCTGGTCGGTCGCAGATGAGGCGTATGAACTTATGCGCAGATTGGCTCAAAAACACAAGGTTGGATTTTTTGATGTGAGTGCAGAGGATGGCGATATTATTTTGCCAGATGGGACTATGATAAAATAGCCTGGAATATTTTCAGGGAACAAGCTAACTTCCCATTTATCGGGGATCTGGGCAGAGAGGTAAATCGGAAGTTGGAGAAATAGGGGATAGAATGTCCAATATCATACATCACGTCAAGTTAGGCGATTTATGCTGCATGGACGGTCCGCAGTCAATTCATTGTTGGCACGGTGCCATAACAGGCTGTGAGGGGTTTGACATACTATTGAATTCTTCCAGCTTAGAAACTGCAGATATTGATTTTATAGCAGATATTATTCAAAATTGGAAATACCATGAAGAAAAAGCGCTTGAATATATAAGAGTGAAATTGGCTTCGCAGTCAGAGATTTTTAATCTGTCAAAGGAAGAAGGAGAAAAAGCGTCAAGGCTAAAGGAGGTCCCTTTTGACTGCCCTTACTTTAACTTTTATGAAGGGCAGGAGTGGGCAATTATTT
>DVHF01000041.1 GCA_018712265.1 Candidatus Gallacutalibacter pullicola | reverse complement strand
GTGAAGCCTTGAAAAATCAATGGTTTTTGAGGATTAGATAGTTAAATACATAATTTAAAAGTAAAAAATGAGATATGAAAGTTACAGAACAATTTGAAAAGGAAATTGCTCCGTTTTTCTGGGTAGAACATGAAGAAAGTGCTTCTGTTTGCTTAAATGTAGGAGAGTACCTACAAGAGATTTTTGATACTCGTGCGGATGAAGGATTTGAGGGAAACGGTTATGATTGGGGAAGTTTAGCACAAGTATTTTTGGACCAACAGTGTTCAGATTTACAAGGAAAAATAGACTTTGACCCAGAGGGCAGTATGTTCTGTGTCTATTCAAAAGATAAAAATGCACTGGCAGACTTTATTCTTCGTTTCAAAAAAGCCTGTGAGGATAAGCCCTTTATTTTAGACTTATTTAGTCGGGCTGAATTAGACTAAAAATTCAATCCGATAATTTCCTATTTATCGGCGAGTTTGCCGCCAGCTTAAATAACTGAATACATCCATCGAGAGCAGTTATTTTCATTTTGAAAACGGCTGCTCTTTTATTTTGCCTGCGGGCAGAAAGGAGCGGCCCACCATGACGAAGCCGAGGGAGAAAACCCGCGAGGAATTGACTGCCGGCGGGTGAGTATGATTCAGCTGGGATGCCCGCGTTTGCGGCTTTTCTGAAAAATGGCTGTTCCGTCATCACAGCTGCGCCGCCCGGGGGCCCGCAAAGGCGTTCAGGGGAACCATCCACCGGATGGTTCCCCCTCTCTGTTTGCTCACCTTTTTCGGGGGACGCTTTGCGTCCCTTTTTTACGGGGGCCAGCCCCCGCGCCCCCGCAGCCTTTTGAAAAAGGCTGGCGAAAACTTTATGTTTTGCTCACTTTTGGCTTTTGCGCGTCAGCAGGATTCCCGAACACAACGCCGTGAACGGCGCCACCGTCACCAGCCCAAACGATCCAATCACCGTATGGATCAGCTCCGCCGCAACGTATTTATAGTTCAGGATACTATCCAACGGCGTCCCCTGTGCCATAAACACCATCAACAGCGCCACATATCCGCCCGAATACGCAAACAGTAATGTGGTTGTCATGGTCCCCATCGCGCTGCGGCCCACGTTCATCCCCGATCGCGCCGCCTCTTTCCACGACAGATCCGGCCGCTTTTCCACCACCTCATGCACCGCTGACGTGATATCCACGCTCAAATCCATAATCGCGCCGGATGCTCCGATGAAAATCGCCGCCATAAAGATCTGCGTCAGGTTCAGGTGCTGGTAGCCCGAATAGAGCAGGCTTTCTGAATACGACATCACAGCGCCGTGGATCTGGAACAGATCGGTGAACAGGATCCCCAAAACGCACGTGACGAGGATCCCCAAAAATGATCCCGACACTGCCGACAGGCACCGTTTATCGAAGCCGTATACAAGCGCGATGATCAGCACAGTCAGGAAAAGTGTGACGGCCAGGCCGATCCAGATGGGGTTGAAGCCGCGCAGGTACAGCGGGACAAGCACCTTCCACAGGCAGAGTACCGTGAGCACAAACGATGCCAGCGCCCGGATCCCGGTCCGGCCCGCCACGAGGATCAGCAGCAGCGCGAACGCCGCCGCCATGATAGCCTCAAGGCCCAGCCGGTAATGGTCCGTCATGGTGACGTTGAGGATCTCATCGCCCTGATAGCTGATCACAACCATCGCCGTATCGCCGGGCTGGAAGATCTTATCCTGTTCCAGCGATCCGTTGAGCATATTGATCCCCTGCGCCCGCCGTCCCTGGAACAGCCCGTCCAAAATTTCCAGCTCGCACCGCTGTTCCCCGGACCGCACCAGACCCGTATCCACGATTGTGGAGTTATCCACCGACAGCACGCGGGCCGTGCAGCGTTCTGCGTCCTGATAAATCAGCGCGCCCTCAAATCCCGTGGGCAGAAACAGCAAAATCACAATCGCCAGCAGGCACACCAGCACAGGCGCATGGTAGTTCCAGTCCGGCTTTTTAAACAGCCTCTTTCCTATCTTCTCCATCTTCGCTTCCTCTTTCGTTTTCTCAAAGTAACGTCCGTTTCCGGACAAATTCCAAGCCCGCCCCGGCCCGGTAATGGGAGGGAGCGGGCTTTTGTGACATTCAGCGGGATTCGCGGGGCTTACTGCACCTTGAGCATGTAAGCCAGCTTGTTGTAGATGTCGGTGTTGTCGTAGTAGCCGTTGAACATCTCAGCGTTCACGCCCTCGGCAAGCACCGGAACCGGCAGGCCCGTGTGGCTGTACGAGGTGAAGCTGACGCCGGACTTGTTGTTGAGGATGTGGGTGATGGTGACGGACAGCGGCTCATAGGTGCCGTACATCACGTATTCCTGCTGGGAATCGTAGCCCGTTTCCGTGCCGTTGACGCTCTTTTCGTAGGCCGTCTCGAGCAGCTCGAGCTCATAAGGGGTGAGTACCAGCTTGTCGTCGGCGGAGCCGGAAGCCTTCAGGCCGAACAGTCTCTCGATGTCCGCGAGGACCGTCTCAAAGCTGGTCTTATTCTCTTTATAGGAAGCCACATAATCGCTGTCGTACTTCGCGAAGGAAATCTTCTGGCTGTCCAACAGGGTGAGATATGTGTCGTAATCCGTACCCGCAAAGCCGATGGTCAGGCCGCCCGTCTCATGGTCGCCGGTGACAAGGATCAGCGTCTCTGTGGGATGCTGGCGGGCGAAATCAATCGCTACATCGACCGCTTCGCTCAGGGCGATGGTATCGTTGATAGTGGAAGCGGCGTCATTGGCGTGGCAGGCCCAGTCGATCTTGCCGCCCTCGCACATCATGAAGAAGCCGTCCTCGTCGTCGTCGAGCACCTCAATGCCCTTTGCGACGTGATCCGCCAGAGACCACATGGAATCGGTGCGGTCGAGATCGTAGGCCATGGCGTCGGAATCGGCGAGGTTCTCATCAACGATGATGACCGGACCACTGGTGACGGTCTCAGCCTGCGCCTGTGTGCGCACTACCTGATAGCCTCTCTGCGAAGCCATCGTGTACAGGTCCGTCTGGTTTCCGTCGCTGCCGGTGGGCTCGAGCAGCGCGCCGCCGGAGAAATATTCAAACCCGGATTCTACCATTTCCACACCGATCTCGTAGTAATCGTTGCGGCTTGCCTGATGCGCATAGAACGCGGCCGGGGTAGCGTGGTTGAGGTTGACGGAGGTGATGACGCCGACGCTCATTCCGAGCTGGTCGTGCACCTTTTCGGCGATCGTCTCATACGCGGTGGTGTAATCCTCGCTCATGTTGATGGTTCCGGAATACGTCTTGTGTCCGGTGGCGATGGACGTCGCGGTGGACGCGGAATCGGGCGCGAAGCTGTTGGAGTCGTAGGTGACAGCCGAGCCTGCCGCATCAAAGTTCATGAAGTTGAGGTACTGCGGGCCGTCCAGGATTGCGCCCTGATTGTCGTCGAGGCTGGGCTGTGCCTGGAAGTAATCGGGATCCTGCATTGCGCCGAGGTAGTCGGCGGTGGACTGGATCTGCGGATAGCTCATACCGTCACCGATGAACAGGAAAACGTACTTGGGAGCTTCCACGTTCTTGACCGACACGCCGCCCACAGAAGAATGGGTCACAGCGTTCATTTTGGATGCGGAAGCATCCTGAAGCTGAGTTTCGCCGGAAGACTGGCCCGGCGCTGTCGCACAGCCGGTGCAGGCCGCAGCCGCCATCGTTACAGCCAGCAGAACAGAAAGAATTTTTTTCATAGCGTTCCTCCAAAAATACCACAATTTTTTTCGCTTGGGTTACGTTTTCATTATAGTCCGGCCGCACGGCCCGTATCTACCATAGAGAGGTGAAATCGAAGTAAAATTCCGGTAATTCCCAAATCGCCCTTTCTGTGCCAGTTTTACCGCTTTTCTCCCGGCTTTCTGTTGAATCTGCCCTTTTTTGCGGCCCCACTCCCCCGTTTTTTCTCATTTTACCGTGTCCCCTTATTCAAAAAATCTGTTGTATTTTGGAAAAGAAGTTGTATAATAGGAATCTGAAAAATTTATGAGGAGGCTATTTCCAGATGGAAAGCTATGATTTCCTATTCAGCCTGGCCCTGATCCTGCTGAGCACAAAGGTATTGGGGCTTGTGACGAAGCGTTTCCAGCTTCCGCAGGTTGTGGGGGCGCTCCTGGCAGGGCTGATTCTCGGTCCGGCGGTGCTGGGCGTTATTTCGGAAACGGAATTTATTGATCAGATGGCGGAGATTGGCGTCATCGTGCTGATGTTCTGTGCCGGTATGGAGACAGATATCCAGGAGCTCAAGCAAAGCGGCAAGGCGTCCTTTATCATCGCGCTGATCGGCGTGATCGTTCCGCTTATCGGCGGTTTTGCCGTGGCGTACTTCTTCAACCAGCCCGGCATCATCGATTCTTCGGACGCGAGCGGCTCCGTCTTTTTGCAGAACGTCTTTATCGGCGTTATCCTGACGGCTACCTCCGTGAGCATCACGGTAGAAACCCTCAAGGAGATCGGCAAGCTGAAAACCCATTCCGGCAACGCGATTCTCGGTGCGGCGATTATTGACGACGTGCTTGGCATCATTGCGCTGACCATCGTCACCAGCATGGCGGATTCTACTGTAAGCATCTGGATGGTGCTCCTGCGCATCGTTCTTTTCTTTGTGGTGGCGCTTGTTGCCGGCTTCCTGTTCTATAAATTTTACAAGTGGTGGGTACAGACCGGCAAAAGGGAGATGCACCGCCATGTGATTGTGGTATTTGTATTCTGCCTGCTGATGTCCTATGTGGCGGAGGTTGGCTTCGGTGTTGCAGATATTACCGGCGCGTTTATTGCAGGCGTAATCATTTCCTGCACCCAGCGCACGCAGTATCTGGCCTCCAAATTCGATATTCTTTCCTACGCGCTCCTTTCCCCGATCTTCTTTGCGAGCATCGGCGTAAAGGTTGTGCTTCCTGAAATGGGTCCAAACATCATCCTGTTTTCGGTGATTCTCGTTATCGTAGCGATTCTCACCAAGGTGGTGGGATGCGGTCTGGGCGCAAAGATGTGCCATTACAAAAATTATCAGTGCATCCGTATCGGCGTGGGCATGATTTCCCGCGGCGAGGTTGCGCTGATTGTGGCCAGCAAGGGCGAGGAGATCGGTCTGCTGTCCTCGAACTTCCTCGGCCCGGTGGTTCTCGTTGTCATTGTCACGACGATTGTCACCCCGATTCTGCTGAAATACGTATTCCATCGCTGGGGTCCGGCTGTACAGCCTGTGGTGGAGACTCCCCTCTCCGAACGTTACGAGCAGCTCGGCCAGTTCCGCGCCGGTCTCTCCGACCCCGAAGCCGTCCTCCGTACAGCGCGCGAAATTCAAGAGGAACGCGAGGAGAACCCTTAAGCAGGGGCTCCGCCCCTGCACCCCGCTGGAGGGCAAGCCCCCCAGACCCCAACGCCGCCCAAGCACGGAGATCATCAAACCATAGTGTCGAGACGGTTTCTCTTTTGAAAGGGAGTCTTTTTGACCTCTTGGGGAATGTATGTTATATGCGGGCCGTCCTCTCTTTCGTTCACTTGAATATAGTAAAAAAGGAAACAGGACACACCAGTTTGGTATGTCCTGTTTCCTTATGCTCAATGTATTCCGCAGGCCCAAAGGCTTGGAGTCGCCGCCCTGTTCACCTCCACGGACGGCAGGCAGATTCGCTTTGATTCTGGCTGTGCTTGGGGATTTTGCTCCGCTTCGACTTACCTCTCTGACAGTGGATGCACACGCAGACCTGCGGTCAGCAGATCGCGGAGCGCTCCCTACCGGTCGCTGAAATGCCGTTTCGCATTGGTACTCTGTCGCGGTGGCAAGGCTAAGCCTTGACGTAATTCGCGAAACTATTTCTAACAGGTAACATTTAACACAAAAGCCCGCGTTGGAAGCTGTACGCTTAAAGGGGGGTTGGGGGACCCCAACGGGGTCCGTCCCCCTTTGTCACTTTGTGACATTTCCCCCGCACTGCGGGGGAATCTTCCCCCAACTCACGCGCGACCCGCGCGGAACTTCTTGTAACTCCCCCCAAGCGATCAAAAAAATACCCTCACATAAAAGGAACCGTCTCGACACTACGGCTCGACGACCTCCGCACTCGGGCGGCAGTGGGGTCTGGGGACGAGTCCCCAGCGGGGGTGCAGGGGCGCGCAGCCCCTGCCGGGGGAAACGGGGGTGGAACCCCCGTCACGGGAGCGCCCCGTCACGGGGAGTCAGGGGCGTTCTGGAGCAGGCGGAGTACTTCCTCGAGGGTGGCGAGGGGGTCACCGGAGGGGAGGAGCCGGACGCTGATGTACGGGCGAGACCCGGCCGATATCATGACGCGCGATTTCAGGCTGGAGACAAGGGTGCTGATCTGGTCTGTGCGGAGATTATCCTTGTAGAGCAGGAGCTTTTCTCCCTGCTGCTTGACCTCGGAGATCCCAAGGGCAGACGCGAGATTGCGCAGCAGAGCGACGTCGATCAGGCCCTTGACAGATGCAGGCGGATCGCCGTAACGGTCGATCAGTTCGTCAATTACGTCGCTGGAATCCTCAAAGCTGCGGATGTCCGCGATACGTCGGTAAATGTCCAGACGCTGGTTCAGATTGGAAATATAGCTTTCCGGAATGTGCGCCTGCACCTGCATATCCACCAGACACTCGGCATCCCCGGCCGGGACATCCTCGCCCTTTTCCCGGCGGATCGCTTCGCCCAGCAGCTTCAGATACATATCATATCCCACCGATTCCATGTGGCCGTGCTGTTCGCCGCCCAGAATGTTTCCTGCGCCGCGGATCTCCAAATCGCGCATGGCGATCTTGAATCCGGAACCAAATTCCGTAAATTCACGGATGGCGGAAAGTCGTTTCTGCGCCACCTCAGAGAGGATCTTGTTGCGCGTAAAGGTCAGATACGCATAGGCGCGCCGCGAGGAACGCCCTACACGGCCGCGGATCTGGTGCAGCTGTGACAGGCCGAGACGATCTGCATTGTCGATAATCAGGGTGTTGGCGTTCGGAACATCCACACCGGTTTCGATAATTGTGGTGCAGACAAGAATATCGATCTCGTGGTCAATCAGCTTGCGCCAGACCTCCGAAAGCTCGTGCTCGCTCATCTTGCCGTGGCCGATGCCGATGCGCGCGTCGGGGATCAGGTTCTGGATCCCAGCGGCAACGCGCTCGATGCTCTCCACATCGTTGTGCAGATAGTACACCTGCCCGCCGCGCCGCAGCTCACGCCGGATCGCGTCGGCGATGATTCCCATGTCGTGTTCCAGCACGTAGGTCTGGACGGGATGGCGGTCGTGCGGCGCTTCCTCAATCACCGACATATCCCGGATACCGGAAAGCGCCATGTTGAGCGTGCGCGGGATCGGGGTCGCGGAGAGCGTAAGAACATCCACATTGTTGCAGATCGTTTTCAGACGCTCCTTGTGCGCCACGCCGAACCGCTGTTCCTCGTCGATGATGACGAGGCCGAGATCGCGGAACTGCACGTCCTTCGAGACAAGGCGGTGCGTCCCCACGACGATGTCCACCTCGCCGCGCTTCAGGCGGCGGATCACATCCTCCTGCTGCTTGGGGGTGCGGAACCGCGAGAGAAGCTCTATGCGGATCGGGAAGCCCTCCATGCGGCGCAGGATCGTCTGGTAATGCTGCCATGCCAGAATCGTTGTGGGGACGAGAAGCGCGCACTGCTTGGAATCCGTGACGCACTTGAACGCGGCGCGCAGCGCGACTTCCGTCTTGCCGAAGCCGACGTCGCCGCACAATAGGCGATCCATAGGCGCTTCGCGCTCCATATCGCCCTTGATTTCGTCGATGCAGCGGAGCTGATCCTCTGTTTCCTCAAACTCGAAATGCGCTTCAAAATCCTTCTGCCAGTCCGTATCCGGCGGGAAGGCATGGCCCTTTGCGCGCATCCGTTCGGCATAAAGCTTGATGAGCTCCTTTGCCATATCCTTGACTGCGGAGCGCACGCGGGCTTTCGTTTTCTGCCATTCTGTGCCGCCCAGGCGGTGCAGCTTGATCTGCGTATCCTCGCGCGGACCGATGTATTTCGAGACCATATCGAGCTGCGTGACGGGCACGTACAGCGTGTCGTTCTTGGCGTAGCGCACCTTGATGTAGTCCTTGACAACGCCCTGCATATCGATTTTGTGGATCCCCTCAAAGACGCCGATCCCGTGCGACGCGTGTACGACGTAATCTCCGGGTGTGAGGTCGGCAAGGCTGTAGATCTGCTGGCTGTTTTTGGGCTTTTTCCGGTTCTTGGGCTTGGCTGCCAGCAGCCGTCCGTGTGTGATCAGGCCGAAGAATGATCCGGGGTATTCGATGCCGGCGGACAGCGCGCCGGAGGTCACGACAACGGTGCCGCGCGCGATATCCGACGGATTTTCCTGATAGGAGGCGGTAATCCCGTGCGCGCTGAGATCCGCGGCGGTGGTGCGCGCGGCGCGCTCGTTGCCAGCCAGCACGACGCACGCCCATTTGTTGTGGAGCATGGCCTGCAAATCCTCGGACAGCAGCTCCGTGCTGCCGCCCCATACGGAAAGCTGGCGGGCCGTCACATTGACTATTTCGCGCAGCGGGGTGGGGTATCCGCTGTGCGCAAAGGTGTCGAGATAGATCACGCCGCGCTGTTCCATCTGTTGCTGGGTGTAGGCCCAGTCGCCGCTGTAGCAGTCAAGGCCGCGGCAGAGCACGCCCTCCGCCAGATAGTCCTTGACGTCCTCGCCCCACTGCCACTGCACGCTGCGCACACGCTCCGCCAGCTTGGACGGCTCCGACGCGAACAGGAGCATCCCGCCGGTATAATCGAACAGGGTGGCGGGCGAACCGTACAGCAGGGGGATATATTTATCCGCGCAGGACAGGCGGTGCTGCTCGGACAGCTTGCGTGCTTCCTCGAGCAGCTTCTCCTTTGCGGCGGGAGCGGTCTTGCCGCGCAGGGACGACGCGTGCTTGCGGATCCGTTCCGCGAGTTCTTCCGGATCGGCGATCAGCGCTTCCACGGCCGGGGAAATTGTGATTTCTCCGGCATCCTCCGTGCGCCGCTGCGTTTCCAGATCGAAAAAGGAGAGCGTGTCGATCTCGTCGCCCCAGAATTCCACGCGTACCGGCTGGGACGCGTCCGGGGTGAAGAAATCGAGGATCCCGCCGCGATGGGAGAACTGTCCCGGACCGCCGACCTGATCGGCGCGCTCATAGCCGCACCCGGACAGCGCGGCGATCACTGCGTCCTGGGAGACAGACTGCCCCTGCCGGAGCGTTAGACGGTGTTTCCCCATCTCGGCGGGCGGGATCGTATATTGCAGAGCGGCGTCGATGCAGGCGATCACACAGTCGCAGTCCCCGGAAAGGATGCGTTCCATCGCCAGGAGCCGTTGGTGCTCGTATTCATGGGAGGCCCCTTCGGAATCGCGCAGGCTGAAATCGCGCGCCGGGAAGAACGCGGGGTGCATCCCCATAGCGGCGAGATCGTCGGTCAGGCGCTGCGCTTCCGCCTCGTCCGCCGCGATCACAAAGGCCCCGCGGCCCTGCCTTGCTGACAGCGAATAAATAAAATTAGCTTTGTGCACGCCGGAAAGTCCGGTGACGGCGGCCGGGAGACGTCCGGCCTGCACGGCGGCTTCCACCGTCTGAAATTCTTTCAGGCGGGAAACGGCGTTTGTCAGGAAATCCATAGAAACCTCCTTCGGGCGGAATAAAAAAATACGTAAGAAATGCCGGGGATCGACACCCGATCCCCGGTGATTCAGGAATTAAAGCGGTTCATAGCCTCATCGATTTTGCCCTGCACCATCAGTTCCACCGCGCTGGCGGCATGATCGATCGCTTCCGACAGGTCTTTCTTTTCCTGTGCGGAAAAGGTGGAGAGCACCCAATCCGCCAGATCCCACTGCGGGTTCGGCTTTGCGCCCACGCCCATCTTGATACGCGGAAAGGTATCCTTGCCGGAAAGATAGATGATATTTTTCATGCCGTTGTGGCCGCCGTCGCTGCCCTTGCGGCGGATGCGGAGGCGTCCGGGCGGCAGGGAGATATCGTCGTAGATGACGATGACCTTCTCGGCCGGGATTTTGTAGAACGACATGGCCTCCGTGACGCTCTGCCCGCTGAGGTTCATGAATGTGGACGGCTTGAGCAGGAGCGTCCTGACCCCGCCGATCACAGCGTCCCCGCAAAGGCCCTTGAATTTGAGGCGGTCGATGCGCGCGCCGTACTTTTCGGCAATATAGTCCATAGTAAGGAACCCGGCGTTGTGGCGCGTATTTTCGTACTTGGAGCCGGGATTTCCCAGTCCCACAACGAGATATTGCACCGGTCCCGCCGGGACAGACGGGCGTGAAAAAAGCTTCTCAAACATAGAATACCTCAATCAGATAGAATAAACGTGTCAAAAAAAGAAACCTACCGTTTCACCGAGGGAGGGCTTTTTCGCCCTGCGCGGGCGGAGCGGGGTTTTTGAAGCTTACAGCTTCACCGAGCTGGGATTTTGTGTCCTGCCCGGGCGAGGGGGAATATTTGAAGCCGCAGGCTTCACTGTTTTTTATTTTATCAGACCTCGCAGGTCCCGGCGAAAGGGGCCGCTCAGGCCGCGGGCACAGAATATGAAACTTGCCGTTTCAGGGCTTTTGATCTATCGGACCTCGCAGGTCCCAGCGTCGGGGGCTGTTCAGCCCACCTGCACGCAGGCCGTCCCCCTTTGTCGCTGCGCGACATTTCCCCCGCTCTGCGGGGGAATCGTCCCCCGAACCCCCAAGGGCCTTCCTTTTCTTGGTGGAAGAAAAGGAAGCAAAAGACCATTTAGGGGGTTCCCCCCTAAAGACCCCCAGGGGGAGCGCTCTGGCCGCGTCCCCCTAAACCCCCACGGCCGGATTCCTCGGTGGTAGGAGTAAGCATAACAAGAGAGCGGAAGCACACTCCCCATACTGGAAAACTCTGCTCTTTATGAAGCTTTGTCGTTATCGAGCAACTGCCCGGCAGGCTGATTCGCCTATTTCAGGCGCAAACGGTTCGGAATCCTCGCAGTGTAACCTGTCCTCATTTCGCGCTAACTGGGCAGGGCGGTAGCCACGCTAGGGGCCTGACGGCCCAATGCTTGGGTTTGTTGGATCCACCGGTTCGGAAATGCCTTCGCATTTCCGAAAGTGTGCGCGCCTACGGCGCGCACAAAGGGCCGCGCTCTGCGCGGCCCTAAAGGGAGATCTACTGTGGTAAGCGTTTTCGATGAAACTGTCTGCCGGAGGATAGATCCACTGTGGTA
>DVHF01000040.1 GCA_018712265.1 Candidatus Gallacutalibacter pullicola | reverse complement strand
CCCGCTGCCACAGGGTATTGACAATCTCCACCGTCTCATCTGGATCGATATTGTGGTACCAGGTCAGCTGTAAATCACCCAGGGTATCGCCGCTCATATACCACTCGTCTGCCGGGAAAATCAGCCGTCCGTAATCGCCAAAGACAGGATCATCAATCACTGCCTGTATCGCTGTGTTTGCATCAAAAGGTCCGGTCATTTCTTCTGTGAGCGCAGGATCCGCCGTCTCTGCCGCCGATTCCACATTTTGCACAGGCGATGATTCTTCTGAAATTTCGCTCTGCTGCAAGCCGCATCCCGCCAGACAGATTGAAATGCAAAGCCCTATGGCCGCTGTCCTTTGCGCTTTCATTTCTTCACCTGCTTTCCTTTCCTGTTACTTTTATTATAAAAAAATCGAGGCTTCCGCGGAAGTCTCGATTCGTTATGCAATATTTACTAAAAGGTTAATACCCTCATTTGACAAAGGGCGGTGAAAGAATAATTATATGATATTTGCAGTTCCATGTCGTATGTGCTAAACTATTGTTATCATTGGGCTTCATGCCTTTTGCCCTCCTTTTGATACTTTAGTGCAGTTGGCAGACCGCATCTTTATTGTATCAAAAGGAGTTTTTACTTCCTATGCAACGCTAAAGCTTTTTGCGAACTCCCCGGCATAGCCGGGGGTTTTCGTAACACAAAAAGAAAAAAAGGAACCTTTATCCGATGGATAAAGGTCCCTTTTTCTTGGTGCGCGAGACGGGACTTGAACCCGTACGTCGTGAAACACACGCCCCTCAAACGTGCCTGTCTGCCAGTTCCAGCACTCGCGCTCGACTCAACGTTTGCTATTATATCACCCTAAGCGCGGCTTGTCAACTATTATTTTGAAATTTTTTCTACAATTTTTTCAAGGTCCTCATAACCGATCATTCCGCCCAATACTTTCAGCATGGAATTGGTGGACAGGTGCTCCGGCAGCTTGAAATATGCCAGCACCTCGCGGCGCTTCTGCGCGCTGTTTTCCCCGCCGGAAAGTCCCAGCGCGGCCAGGTCCGCTTTGGTGATGGGCCGTCCCTGTACGGGCGGCGCGGGGGGCTCTTCTCCGCAGTCCACGCCGGCACGGCGGAGCGCGTCCAGAATGACCTCCACAGGCACACCCTCCACGCCAAGCTTTCCTTCCTTCGAGGGCGCGCGCTTGCGCTTCTCCTTTCCAAACAGGTCCGGGATATATACGTGCTTGATCAGCTTTGGATCAATCGATCCGGTGAGATAGTTCCGGATCAGGAACCCGGCGGAATCGCTGTCCGTCATGACGATCAGACCGCGCGTCTGCGCCAGGCGGCGCAATAGGGCCAGCTGCTCCTTATCCTTGAAGATGCGGAATCCCCGCGTCTCCAGAATCAGGCCGTCTATCACGGACGACAGCTTGATTTTATCGTACTTTCCCTCTACGATGATCGCTTCTTTTACATGAATCACCGGATCCTCTCCCTTTCCGCCGCCAGCAGCAGTCTGGCAATCATTTTTTCCAATAGAATGCGGTCGCTGGTGCGCGAGCTTTTCAATGCCAGATCCGTGTCCAGCAGGATATCGAGGCTCTCCCGCAGCGTCTCCAGGGACAGCTTTTTGCCGTCGCGCTCCGCGTTGCGAAGCCGGAATTCCTTTCCCTTGTAATCCGCCGGGAACACTGCGGCCAGCCCGCTGCTGCTCCCTCCGCTTTGCACTGCCGCGCGGGCCCGGTACAGATCCAAATACGACGACGACAGCGCCGCCAGAATCATGATGGGTTCCTCGTTCTGGAAAAACAGCTGATCCAGAAGCTGATACGCCAGATCGTACCCGCCGGACAGGAGCGCCCTGGCAAGCGAAAATACGGTTGTTTCCAGACTGCGCGGCGTCAGCAGATCGATCTCCTTTTTCGTGATGGCCCCGGAACCGCCCACATAGGCACACAGCTTGTCCAGCTCGTGAGACAGCTGTTCCAGCCCCTTGCCGCACATCGAAACAAGGCGCGCCGCGTCCTGGCGCGAAAGCTCACAGCCGCGCTTTGACGCCATAGAACAGAGCAGCTTTTCCAGCTCCGCCCCCTCCCGCAGCTTGAGCTGGACGGATGATCCGTATTTGGCCGCCGCTTTCAAAAACGCTTTCCACTTTGCGGATTTGCGGTAATCGATCTCCACCGACGGCAGATAGATCACCAGCACCGTCGTTTCCGGAATTCCGGCAATCAGTTCGTTCAGCTTGGAAATTTCCTGCGCGGATCTCGCCTCGAGATTCAGATCGCTCACAGCGACGCATTTGCGCTCCGCCATAAAGGGCAGCGCCTCCACTGCGGCCGCAATCTCATCGGCGGGCGCGTCCCCGTCGAATCGCTGCAAATTAAAATCCGTGAAGCTTTTCCCTGCCGCTTTGCCGATCAGTTTATTCGCGTAGCTCCGCACGAGGTACTTTTCTTCCCCGTGCAGCACGTAGAGCGTGTCAAGCTCCGCTTTTTCTATCTGCTTTCTCAAATCGGCTTCCGTAATTTCCGGCATCCCGTTCTCCCTCCTGCTGCGGTAATTTTATCTATAATACAGGTAAAATTTTCTGCATTTTCGTATTCCGAAATTTTAATGACCTTTCCGGATTTTGACGCGTCCGCCGGACACGTCAAATATCAGATCCCCCTCCGCTCCTGTGGCGGAATAGGTTCCCGCGGGAGCGTTCGTGATCGTTTCCGCCGCCGTTTCTGCGGACATAGAGAGTACCGTCAGGGCCGGATGGAGCAGCGCGGCATCCTCCGGCAGTTCGCTGCACACAAACAGATCCGGACTGCGCCACGACAGCGGGACAGCTTCGATCGGACATCCGCGCCCGCAGATCAGCACGGTGACGCCGTCCACTGCCAGCAGCGTGCAGCTACCCTCCTCTGAAAACAGAGTCTCCACCGCCGCACCTTCCCACAGCGGCTGGAATTCCCGCCCGCCGCAGAACAGGACTCTCCCGACCTGCGGCAGCGCCTGCTCCAGAAAGGCATTGAGCACCTCGTCCGCCGGAATCACTGTCTTTTCCGGAGAAAATTCCCGGATCACCGCGGCGGCAAGATCGTGCTCGTCATCCTCCGTGCCGGACGGCTGGAAATATCCCAGCGTTCTGATGGATTCTCCCTGAAGAAAACGGCTGATATTCACCGAAGAATAGCTGTCGGAACCGATCAGGGCACTGTTCCCGCCCTTCTCCGCAAGCACGGAGATCCCGTCCCCCACGTCGATCACGGCAATCCGCGCCGTTTGGCGCATAAGGACCGCATCCGACACAAATCCGCAGACAAACAGCAATACCGAAGCGATCCCAGCCGCCAGACACGACGCGCGCCTGCGGCGGATCATTACAGCAATTCCAAACAGGATCAGCGTCCCGCACAGCCACAAAACCAGAAAGCCGTCCGACGCCGGGAGGCTCGCATACGGGATCTGCGCCAGAAGCTCCGCGCAGACCCATGAGTACCGCGCCAAAATCCCCGTCAGGAACGCGAACACGGACGCCGCCGGATCCAGAAATGGAACCAGATGCAGGATCGCGGCGATCGCCGAGCATTCCAGCAGCAGCGTAGACGGAAACAGCAACAGCAGATTCGCCAGCAGGAACACGGTGGAAAATGTCCCGAACGACAGCATGATAATAGGGGCGGTTCCGGCAGAGGCCGTCAGGGTGGTGGAAATATCCCCGGCAAGCTGGCGGAACAGTCCGCGTCCCGTGCGATGCAGAGCCGCGCGGCACTTTCCGCCGGACGGCGGCTTTCCCTGAAACGGCAGGAATCTGCGGATCCAGTGCGCCGTCCGGCCAGAGAAAAGGATGATGGACGCCGTTGCGGCAAATGACAGCAGCAACCCCAAATCAGCGGCGGCATACGGGTTCACGGCGCACATCAGGAACACGGACGCGCCCAGCGAATTGAGCGAATCCGGCTGTCTCGACACCAGCATTCCCGTGAGGAAAATCAGGTACATCAATCCGCTGCGCACCACCGACGGCGCAAACCCGGTGATCGCCATAAACGCTGCGATCCCCGCCATAGAAAGCAGGCAGGTCAGCCTTTTCGGCAGGCGCAGCAGTCTGCCCAACAGCAGAGAGAGCATCTGGTAAATTGCGGCCATGTGCATTCCGGACACCGCCAGCAGATGCGACACGCCGCCTGTGCGGAACGCTTCCTCTATTTCCCCGGAAATCCCGCTTTTATCGCCCAGCAGCACGCCGACTGCCAAGCCCGCCTCGCGCTCCGGCAGCAGTTCATACAGCGAATTTTTCAGCGCGGCCCGCGCTTTGAGCGCATATCCGTACGGCGGCAGGCTTTCCGCCGGAAAAATCTGCTTTTCCTCGTAATCGTACAGATACGCGCTGAGCAGGATCCCCTTGGAAATATAATACGACCGTTTGTCGAACCCCTCGCCCTCTGCGGGCAGGAAAAAATGTGCCCTGCCGCGGATGCGGTCATACGGCTCCACCGCAAGCGCGTTCTGCGCTGACAGCCGGATCTTCCCTACATCGGGCGCGTCCTCCCATTCGATGGAATCCACCTCCACGATATAGTAAAACCGCCCATAGGAGCTTTCGGGAAGCTCACAGATTGTCCCAGTGAAAAACGCGTCCTTTCCCGCCATCGTTTCCGCGGGGAGAACCACCGTCTCTGTCCACACATTGAAGCTGCCCAGCGCGGCGGCAGCCACCGCCAGGCTCACCGCAAACAGCGGGAACCGGCGGATCAGCAGGAGCACTGCGCAAAGGCCCATACAGACGCATCCCGCGGCAAGAGCCGCTTCCGCACCAAAACAAACAGCGGCCGTCAGGGTCAGCAGATAGACAAAACCTACCAACACAAACGGCCGCATATCGTCCCATCCTTCCCGGCTGAATGGCCACAAGGGAACCTTCCCCGCAGCCTTGTCAGGAACAGCGGGCAAATCCGCCTCTCGTCAGCCTGCATTATCTACACACAGGCTCAGTCTGCGCTTTGAAAAGACGGCAAAATCTTGAACTTTCGCGCTTATTTCGGGAACAGCGGGAGCGGTTCCAGGAAAATAATATCGTCGCGATCAGCGGCTTCCCCTTCGGCAAGCACGCACGCGCGTCCCACGATATTCCCGCCGAAGCTCTTTACAAGGGACTCAATCGCGGCAAGGGATTCGCCCGTGCTCACCACGTCGTCCACAATCAGGACGCGTTTCCCGTTGAGATCCTTATAATCATCCTCCGCAAGGTACAGCTTCTGGATGTGATCCGTTGTGATGGATTTCACCTCTACATGGATCGGATTGCGCATATACGCTTTCACGCTCTTGCGGGCCACCACATACCGGCGGCATCCCTGACGCGCCATTTCATAGGCCAGCGGGATCCCCTTTGTCTCGGCGGTGATTACCACATCGTGCTCCGGGCAGCGTGCGAGAAGTTCCTCCGCCGCGCGTTCCGTGATCTCAATATCCCCGAACATCACAAAGCCGGCGATATTCAGATGTTCATCGATCGGGCAGATTGGCAGCTGCCGTTCACAGCCCGCGATTGTCATTTTATAATACTGTTTTTCTTCCAAGCGATCAAGACCTTCCCTTAAAATACAACAGCCGAATCAGCCCGGAGGCCATTTCATGGAGCGGCCGCCCAGCAGATGGAAATGCAGGTGCTGAACCGTCTGGCCGCCGTCCTCGCCGCAGTTATTGACGATGCGGAAGCCGTTATCGAGATGGTTTTCCTCCGCCAGCTTTGCAGCGACCTCGAAAATATGCGCAACGATCCCGCTGTTTTCCGGCGTAATCTCTCTCGCGGAAGCGATATGCTCCTTCGGAATGATCAGAATATGCACCGGAGCCTGCGGATCCAGATCATAAAACGCACAGATTTTATCGTCCTCATACGCTTTTTTGCTCGGGATTTCACCACTGGCAATTTTACAGAACACACAATCCATTTTTCAGTATCCCCCCTTCCGCCTGCGGCGAGCAGAACGCGCACGCGTCGTACCTCCGCCCGGCCAGGTAATATGATCGGGCCGAGACGCCCGCGTTTATAGTGCTCTGATACATTGACCCGCACCTGCGGTGGGCAGAACGCGCACGCGTCGTTCCTCCGCCCGGCTAGGCAATATGATCGAGCTGAGATGCCCGCGTTTATAGTACTCTGATACATTGACCCGCACCTGCGGCGAGCAGAACGCGCACGCATTGTACCTCCGCCCGGCCAGATAATATGATCGGGCTGAGACGCCCGTGTTTGTGATAATCGATATATTTTATTATAACACGGCAAAATGCTGTCCGCAATTGGTGGCGGAAAATTTTCTGTCCATCTTTTTTGGACCCTGCAAATTCCGGTGCCGGGATATTCAAGCCATCCCACACGGGCCGCCGCCCTGTTTACCTCCACGGACGGCGGACAACTCGGTTTCGATTTTCGCCGTGTCTGAGGGCTTTGCCCTGCTTCGGCTTACCGCTCTGACAGTGGATGCACACGCGGACCTGCGGTCAGCAGATCGCGGATCGCTCCCTACCGGTCGCTGAAATGCCGTTTCGCATTGGTACGGTGTCGTGGTGGGTGCGGGCGGCGGCGTCCCACCCTCCGGGTTTCGATTTAGCACTGTCAGGGGGTTTGGGGGAAATAAATAATTTCCCCCAATAACCGCGCGATCCGCGCGGAACTTCCTGAAATTTTCCCCCAAGCGATCCAAAAAAACATCTCCACAAAAGAGGATCCGTCTCGACACTACGACTCGACAACCTCCGCGCTGGGGCGGCAGTGGGGTCCGGGAGCTTGCCCCCGGCGCGGGGTGCAGGGGCCGCGGAGGCCCCTGCCGGGGGCCACGGGGGCAGAGCCCCTGTCACGGGAGAGGGGCTTAGAGCATAGAGGCGGCGATGTCTTTGGCGGCGGCGAGGGCTTCGTCGAGCTTGGCGACGTCCTTGGCGCCAGCCATCGCGCTGTCCGGCTTGCCGCCGCCGTTGCCTCCGGCCAGCTTCGCGACCTGACCAACCAGCTTTCCGGCATGGATTCCCTTGGCCTGCGCATCCTTGCCGGCCGCGGCGGCGATCGTCGCTTTCCCGCCAGTGACGGACGCGAGCACCGCTACCATCTCCGGCGACTTGTCGCGGATCTTGTCACACATCGTGCGGAGAGCGTCCGGAGCCGTGCCGTCGAACCGGGCAGCAATCACCTTGACGCCGCCGACGTCTGCGGCGCTGTCGAACAGGTTCTGGATCTGCATCCCTGCAAGCTGGGAATTCAGCTTCTCGATCGTGCGATCCTTTTCTTTCATTTCAGCCGTCATCTGCTGCACCTTGACGGGCAGATCCGCCGGGTTGTTGACCTTCATCGCAGCGGCGGCGCGGCTGAGCGTTTCGGACGTGTGATCCAGAAGCTCGAGCACACCGGTACCGGTTACACCCTCGATGCGGCGCACGCCAGCTGCCACCGACGTTTCCGACAGGATCTTGAACAGCCCGAGACGCGCTGTATTTTCAATATGCGTACCGCCGCAGAACTCGCGGGAGAAATCCCCTACGCTCACGACGCGCACAATATTTCCGTACTTCTCGCCGAACAGAGCCATTGCGCCAAGCTTGCGGGCCTCCTCAATCGGCATCTCACGGACATCCACATCGATGCTGCGCAGGATCTCCTGATTGACGATCCGCTCAACCTGTGCGAGCTCCTCGGAGGTGAGGGCGGAGAAGTGCGTGAAGTCGAAGCGGACGTGCTTCTCGTTGACGAGCTGGCCTGCCTGCTCGACGTGCGTCCCCAGCACCTGACGCAGCGCCGCCTGAAGCAGATGCGCCGCCGTGTGGTTGCGCATGATCGCGCGGCGGCGTTCCTCGTCGACTGCGGCCTGCACCGTCTCGCCGACAGACAGGCTTCCCGCCGTGATCACTGCGCGGTGCAGATACACGTTCGCGTGGTTCTTCGTCGTGTCCTCCACACGCACGATCGCGTCGCTTGTCTCCAAGGAACCAGTATCGCCGACCTGTCCGCCGCTTTCTGCGTAGAACGGCGTCTTATCCAGGATGACAAGCACCTCGTCGCCTGCTCCCGCCGATTCGGCGCGCTGGCCGTCCTTGATCAGCGCGAGGACTTTCGCCTCCGCTTTCAGATCCGTATACCCGACAAAATCCGTCTTGTCCAGACCTTCCAGCAGATCCGTCTCCCCTGCCCACGCATCTGCTCCGGCGTTCTTCCGGGCAAGGCGCGCGCGCTCCTTCTGCTCCTTCATCAGCTCGTGGAACCGATCCTCGTCCACCGTCATACCGCGCTCCGCGGCGATTTCCTTGGTGAGATCGATCGGGAACCCATAGGTATCGCTGAGCAGGAACGCGTCCTCACCGGAGAAAACGTTCCCCTCCGTCTTGTCCAGGCGATCGCTCAGCAGGCGCAGGCCCTGGTCGACCGTCTTGGCGAAGCTGGCCTCCTCCACGCTGATCAGCTTTGTGATGGTGGCGCGCTTCTCGTCGAGCTCCGGATACGCACCCTTGTTCTCGTCGATCACAGTGTTGGCAACCTCGGCAAGGAACCCGTGATCGATCCCCAGCAGCTTTCCGTGACGGGCGGCGCGGCGCAGCAGGCGGCGCAGGACATAGCCGCGGCCCTCGTTGCTGGGCATGACGCCATCGCCGATCATGAACGTGGTGCTGCGGATATGGTCGGTAATCACGCGCAGGGAGATATCCTTTTTCGGATCGTCGCCGTACTGAATCCCGGCAACGCGGCAGACGTGCTTCATAATATTCTGCACGGTATCCACAAGGAACAGGTTATCGACGCCCTGCATGATGCACGCCAGACGTTCCAGGCCCATGCCGGTATCGATGTTCGGGTGCTCCATCGGCGGATAATTGCCCTTGCCGTCACTGTCGAACTGCGAGAACACGACGTTCCAGAATTCCACGTAGCGGTCGCAGTCGCAGCCCACGCCGCAGGTCGGGGAGCCGCAGCCATATTTTTCGCCGCGGTCAAAATAGATCTCCGAGCACGGACCGCACGGACCGGAGCCATGCTCCCAGAAATTATCCTCCCTGCCAAGACGAACAATGCGATCGGGCGCAACGCCGACCTCCTTTGTCCAGATGTCGAACGCCTCGTCGTCGTCCTGATAGATCGTCACCCACAGGCGGTCGATCGGCAGTTCCAGCACCTTTGTGCAGAACTCCCACGCCCACGCGGTCGCCTCATGCTTGAAATAATCGCCGAACGAAAAATTGCCGAGCATCTCGAAAAATGTCCCGTGGCGCGCGGTGATGCCGACGCGCTCAATATCCGGGGTGCGGATGCACTTCTGGCACGTTGTGACGCGCTTGCTCGGCGGGGTGACCTCCCCTGTAAAATACTTTTTCATCGGCGCCATACCGGAGTTGATCAGCAGAAGGCTGTTGTCATCCTTCGGGATCAGCGAAAAGCTCGGGAGCCGGAGATGGCCTTTCGATTCAAAGAAAGAAAGATATTTTTCTCTCAGCTCGTTTAATCCTGTCCACTGCATAGCAAAATCTCCTATCTGATAAAATAAGCGGCAAAAAAAGAAAGCTCCCCCTGTCCTCATGGGACGGGAAAGCCCGTGGTACCACCCAAATTGCGCAGAAACCCCCTGCGCCGCTCTGTTTCCTTAACGCGGAAAACGCCGCGGCTCAACGCCGCGGAGCCCGGGGAATTTCCCCGCAGGAGGGGGCATCCGTTTTTCCGCCGCGGGATCTTCCAGCCCTGAATCCCTCTCTGGAGCGGCTCGCCAAACGATCTTCCTCCTGACAGCTTCGTCAGTTCTAACCGTGTTGATTATACCCCGAAAAACCGCCCTTGTCAATGAGAAAACCCCATGTTTCCCGTAATTTTTCCCGGTTCAGCCGTCCATAGCGCGGATCGTCTGCTCCGCCATCCAGTCCGCCAGCTCCCGGAACACGGGCGCGCACGTGCTTCCGCCGCCCTCGCCGTCCTCGCCGAATACCACAATCACGTACTTGGGATCCCCGTACGGATAAAATCCGGCGTACCATGACTGTTCGATCTCCTCGCCGTCACGAAAAACGCCCGTCTGGGCTGTCCCGGTTTTCGCGCCCGCACCGCCGATCCTTGGCTCGCCCTTTTCGCCTGTGCCGTGATCCACCGACGCTTCCATAAACTCCTGCAGAAGCCGCGCCGTTTCATCACCGAACGCCTGCGTCCCCTCCTGACTTTCCCGCTGATAGGTCAGATTTCCGGAGCTGTCCACCAGAGCCTCCACAAGATATGGCTCGCTGTACCTCCCACCGGACGCAACCACGTTGATCAGTCCCGCGATTTGCAGCGGCGTAGCGGTAAGCGATCCCTGCCCAAACGAAAAATTGGCGAGCGCCCTCGCGTTCTGAAGCTCCTCACTGTCCGGGAGCGTCCCCGGCGCGGAGGCATAGTCCGGCGCAAGCACGGTGCTTCTTCCGAAACCCAGTTTTTCCGCCATATCCAGAAATTCACTGGCGGGGACGGACTGCATCAGATGAATAAAATACGCGTTGCAGGACTGGGCGATCGCCTCTTTCATATCGACCTCCCCGTGCGCAATCCCGTTGAAACACCGGAACAGACTGCCCGTCACAGGGATTCCGCCGTTACACTCGTACACCTCGTCCGGCGAGTGACCGTTCTCGAGTGCGGCGGCGGCAGATACCAGCTTGAACACCGATCCCACATTGTACGCCGACAGCGCGCGGTTCATCATGGGAGAATCCTCGCCCGTCAGGGAAGCGGCCACGTCGTTCGGCGAGAACGTCGGGACGCTCACCATGGCCCGAATCGCGCCGGACGGCACTTCCAGAACCACCACTGCGCCCTTTTTCAGATATTTCCCCGCCAGCTCCTCGGCTTTCTGCTGGATCTGTTTATCTATCGTCAGCACCACGCCGCGCTGCTTTTTATAATACGTATCGTCGATCCGCCTGCCCTCCCCGGACAGGATCCGTCCCGTCGCGTCCACCTTATAGGAAACCGCGATCTCCCCGGCGTCCTCTGTCAGATATTCATTGAACGCCCGTTCCAGTCCGGCCGCACCGGTCCCGTCGCCGTTCAGATAGCCCAGCACGCAGGCGGCTGTCTGCTGATCCTGATATCTCTTATCTATCTGGAACACATCGATCCCCGGCGAGGACGCGCACAGCTCCGGCAGGCTGAGTGAAAACGGCACGCCCTTTGTGAGCATCGGGTACACCTCCGCCATCCCGCCGGACGGGAGGATCTCCGCAAGCGCGGCGGCGGCCTCCGTCACAGGCGCGACCGCCGCTACAACCGACTGTTCCTCCCCTGTGAGGGGACGCATCGCGCAGTCATAGAACGTGCCGCGCGTTTGAGCCAACTCGAGACGGTAGGTGCTCTGCTGCTGCGCCGTCTCCGCCAGCTGAGGCCCGGACGCGATGGAATATACACGCAGTATCACCAGATATGTCAGAATCAAAAAGCCTACAAACGAATAGACGCCCCGGCGCGCCATTTGCTTCATTCTCATTTTTGCCCCCAGAGAACCTCAACGGTATTTCCGCCTTATTGTTCCCTGTCCGGGCATTCTTCATTCTCACAACTTGAAGCACAATGCTTCAGGATTTTTTCTGGAGGCGGGCGTAGTTGGCCATCAGCTTCTTGTGCACGCCGGAAAAATCGATTTCCAGCAGCGTATCATTGCCCATAGGGGTGGCGGTGAGGACTATCCCCTCGCCATAGGTGCGGTGCAGGACGCGATCGCCGGTGCGGTACGTTTCCTTGGTCGGTCCGGCCCCCGGAATCACCGCAGGTCCGAACTGGTGCGCGGCATTCATGCTCGCTGTGCGGTGCTCCGCCGCCGGCGTCGGGAGCTCGATCCCGGGCTCCGGCTTCTTCCACGACCGGGAACGGCTGTGCTCCGTCAGCTCCTCCGGGATCTCTTTGAGAAACCGCGACGGCTTGTTCCGTGAGGTCGAGCCGAACAGCAGACGGCTGTCCGCGTTCGTCAGGAACAGCTCCTCGCGGGCGCGCGTGATCGCCACATACGCCAGACGGCGCTCCTCCTCCACCTCGCCCGGATTGTAAATCGACTGCATCCCCGGGAAAATTCCTTCCTCCATACCCGGCAGAAATACAACCGGGAATTCCAATCCCTTGGCGGAATGGATCGTCATCATCGTCACGCTGTCCGAGGAGGAATCGTAATTATCAATATCCGTGAACAGGGAAACCTCCTCCAAAAAGCCTGCGAGACCGCCCTCCGGGTTCTCCTCCTCATATTTCACCAGGTTCGAGGAAAGCTCGTTGATGTTTTCAATCCGCTCCTGCGCATTGTCGTCCTCCGCGCGGAGGGCTTCGATATATTTCGTCTTTTCCAAAAGCAGCTGGTACAAATCGTTCAGCGACACCCGTTCGTCGTTGGCGGCGTTGATCAGCTCCCCGATCATATCCGTGAATTGGCGAAGCTTCGGCGCGGCGCGGCGGATCGGCTCGTATTCGTCTGCGTGGGAGATCACCTCAAACAGTGACTCCCCAACGCTCTGGGAGATCTCCATAGCCTGCGCGATCGTCTTTTCCCCGATCGACCGCTTGGGCTGGTTGATGATGCGGCGCAAGCGGATTTCGTCCGACGGATTGCTGATGACGCTCAGATACGCCAGCATATCCCGGATTTCCTTGCGCTCATAGAAGCGCAGGCCGCCGATGATCCGGTACGGGATCCCGGAACGCACAAAGATGCGTTCCAGCATATTCGACTGCGTGTTCATCCGGTAGAGCACGGCGAAATCCGAATATTTGCGCCCGTCCGCCGCCATGTCCAGAATTTTCTGTGCAATGAAGTCCGCCTCGTCCATTTCATTGAACGACGTGTGTATCTCCAGCTTGCAGCCCTCCGGGTTCTCCGTCCACAGCGTCTTGCCCTTGCGCTGCGTGTTGTGGGCGATCACCGCGTTGGCCGCGTCCAGAATATTCTGCGTCGAGCGGTAATTCTGTTCCAGACGGATCACTTTTGCGTCCGGGAACGTCTTTTCAAAGCTCATGATATTTTCAATCGTCGCACCGCGGAACTTGTAAATACTCTGATCGTCGTCGCCCACCACGCATAGGTTGCGGCTCTTTTCCGCCAGCAGGCGCACAAACACATACTGCGCGTGGTTCGTGTCCTGATACTCGTCCACCAGGATGTAACGGAATCTGTCGCGGTAATAGTCAAGCACGTCCGGCGCGGTCTGGAACAACCGCACTGTGTGGAAGATCAGATCGTCAAAATCCATCGCATCGGCTTCTTTGAGCCGCTGCTGGTACAGGGAATACGCCTGCGCAATCAGGATCAGGCGGCTGTCCGGCCCGGCGTCGTCGCTGTATTCCTTGGGTCCGATCAGGTTATCCTTGGCGTGCGAAATTTCATTGAGCACCGACCGCACCGGCAGGGACTTTTCATCGATCTTCAAGGCCCGCAGGCAATCCTTCATCAGCCGCTTGGAATCGTCCGTATCGTAAATCGTAAAATGGCGGGTAAAGCCAAGGCGCTCCCCGTCGCGGCGCAGGATGCGGGCGCACGTCGAGTGGAACGTGGACGCCCAGACGTCCATCCCCTCGTCGCCCAGCATTGCGGACAGGCGATCCTTGAGTTCCCCTGCCGCCTTGTTCGTGAACGTGATCGCCAGAATCTGCCACGGACGGCACGCGCGCTCCCGGCAGATCAGGTTGGCGATCCGGTTGACCAGCACCGTCGTCTTGCCGCTGCCCGCCCCCGCCAGAATCAGCAGGGGGCCGTCCACGTGCAGGATCGCTTCCTTCTGCCTGTCGTTCATCTTATTGAAATTCTTCTCCACAATATCCATCGTATTTTCCCAAGCGGGGGTTGTCTCCATCGTCATACACCGTCCATTTTCTGATAAAAATAAGCCCTGGGGCCGCCCGCCCAAACGCACGGAGCAATCCCCACAGCTTCTGATTCCGTCTTTGTCCCGCGGCTGGGACCCTGATCCCATTTTACCCTGTTTTGCGGACCGCGGCAACAAAGTTTCCTGTTTTTTCTATTTATGGTACTTCCCGCCATGGCTGATCTGGAACGCCCGGTAAAGCTGCTCACAGAGCATCACGCGCGCCAGCTGGTGCGGGAACGTCATGCGGGACATGGAAAGGTTCCAGCTGCCCGCCTGCTTGACCGATCCGTCCAGCCCGAACGAGCTGCCGATCACAAAGCACAGCGTGCTGTGTCCGTCCAGCGCGAACGCGTCCAGCTTTGCCGAAAGCTGCTCCGACGTGGCCTGCTGTCCCTCGATGCACAGCGGAATCACGACGCCGCCCTTTGCCGCCGCGAGGATCTTCTCCCCCTCCGCGCGCAGAGCCGCGTCAATCTGTGCCTGCGACGGATCGTCCGGCAGCCGCGATTCCGGAAGTTCCACGATCGAAAACCGGCAGAAGCCGCCCAGCCGCTTTGCATATTCCGCACAGGCGTCGCGCCAATACGCTTCTTTCAGTTTCCCGACACAGATCACACGGACCTCCAGCATACGGCTCCGCCCCTTTCTGCGAAAAATTCAGAACAGGATCGTCCTGTGCTCCGTATTCTCCCGGGGCGCTACCAGCAGTTCATAGTCAAGGCCCTTCGTCAGTCCGGCCATTGTCAGGGAGCACACCGCCGTCTGGTACGCCAGATCCGGCGTGTTGTTTTCCCGGCTCAGGTGCGCCAGTACAAACCGCGTCGTGCCGTTCTTTGCGAGAACCGGCAGCTCCTGCGCGCACACCTCGTTGGAGAGGTGGCCCCGATCCGACAAAATCCGCTGCTTGAGCGGGTACGGATACGCGCCGTTGCGGAGCATCCCGACATCGTGGTTCGATTCCAGCACCGCCAGATCGCACCCGGAAAGCCCCTCCTGCACCTCCGGCGAGATGAAGCCCAGATCCGTCGAGAATACCGCCGTGCGGCCGTCTGCCGTCGTGACGCGGTAGCCGTAGCCCTCCGCGCAGTCGTGCGAGGTGTGGAACGGCTTGATGAACATTCCGGCACATTCCATGCCCGAAAGGCCGACGATATCCGATTCCACCTTGTTCAGGCAGCCCATGCCGTCGAGCGCGCGAAGCGTCCCGGCAGACGCGTACACCTTGATATGGTTGCGGGAGGCGAACACGCGCAGCCCCTGGACATGATCCGTATGCTCGTGCGTCACAAAGACGGCTTTCACCGCCGAAAGCGGGATCCCGCACTGCTCCAGCATGAGCGTAATCTGCTTGGCGCTGCGTCCCGCATCAACCAGGATCCCCGCGTCCTGACCGCCTATGTAATAGCTGTTTCCGCTGCTTCCGCTGAATAATGTACAAAGTCTTGCCAAATTCCCGTTCCTCCAAAGGAGGGAACCCCCGCCCCGGCGTGTGTCCCCTCCCCATTTTTCAAACCGCCCGCGCTACCGACGGCGTTTCTTCCACGTGCACCCGGCGGATATCTGCGCCGAGCGCCCGGAATTTTTCTTCCACATTTTCATACCCGCGCTCAATATGCTGGATATCCTCCACACTGCTCACACCGTGCGCGCACATGGCGGCAATCAGCATGGCGGCTCCTGCGCGGAGATCCGTCGCCTTGACCGGCGCGGCAGTCAGGTGATCGATCCCCTCCACGACGGCGACCTTGCCGTCCACAGAGATCTGCGCGCCCATGCGCCGCAGCTCCTCCACATAGCGGAACCGGTTATCCCAGATTCCCTCGTTGATGATGCTGGTGCCCCTGGCGATCGAAAGCAGCACGGCGATCTGCGGCTGCATATCCGTCGGGAAGCCCGGGTGCGGCATCGTCTTGATATTGCACTTATTGAGCGGCTTTGTGCGGCGCACCCGCACGGCATCGTCGTATTCCTCCACCTCGACGCCCATCTCCTCCAGCTTCGCGGAGATGGATTCCAGATGCTTCGGGATGACGTTTCCCACCGTCACGTCGCCGCCTGTGGCCGCCGCGGCCACCATATACGTCCCCGCCTCGATCTGATCGGGGATGATCGAATAGGTGCAGCCGTGCAGATGCTCCACGCCGTTGATCTTGATGACGTCGGTGCCTGCGCCGCGCACGTCCGCGCCCATTGTATTCAGAAAATTCGCCAGATCGACGATATGCGGCTCCTTTGCCGCGTTTTCAATGACAGTTGTCCCCTTGGCGCGGACAGCTGCGAGCATCGTGTTGACCGTCGCGCCCACTGTCACAACGTCCATATAGATATTGCTCCCCACAAGCTGATCGGAGTACACGTCCACCATGCCGTTTTCCAGCTTATAGGACGCGCCCAGCGCGCTGAATCCCTTTAAATGCTGATCGATCGGGCGGACGCCGAAATCACAGCCGCCCGGCATCGTCACCACAGCGTGGGAGAACCGGCCCAGCAGCGCCCCGAGCAGGTAGTAGGAAGCGCGCATATGGCGCGCCAGCTCATACGAGGCGACATACGAACGGATCGGGCGGGAATCAATTTCCAGCGTGGACTTGTTGACGGAGCGGATCACCGCCCCCATATCCTGCAAAATCCTGGTAATTGCGGTTACATCCGTAATATTCGGGACATTCTCTATCCGACAGACCCCCTCTGACAGAATCACCGCGGGAATGATCGCGATCGCCGCATTCTTTGCACCGCTGATTGATACTTCTCCTGTCAGCCGGGTTCCCCCGGTAATTACAAATTTATCCAATGCAGTACGCTCCAATCGTCAATTCAATTTATCAGGAAACAGCGTCCCAGGCCGGGGCGCTGAAAAAATCACAATTTACGGGCGGCATCGCCCGCTTTTTCCGCAAACGGCGCAAAATGAAATCCTTCTGCACTTATTTTGCTTCTTATTGATAATAATACACCATCCGGAGAAAGTCAATATCTAACAAAAAAAACGTCCGGGATTTGTGGATTCCGGGAGTCTGAAACGATGTCCAATGCGTTTTTTCATACAAAAAATCCCCGGAAGCCGCAGCTGCCGGGGATCTTCTTTCTTTTTTCCGAATTTTTCCTGTTTTACGGGCTGACATATCCCAGCGGATCCACCTTCGTCCCGTTGACGATCACTTCAAAATGCAGATGGTTGCCGGTGCTGTCGCCTGTGCTTCCCACCAGGGCAATCGGCTGGCCCTTGAGCACCTTCTGTCCGGGCTCCACTAGGATCCGGCTTGCGTGTGCATACATGGTTCTCATGCCGTTGTTGTGGTTGATCTCCAGATGGTAGCCGTACCCTGTATTGCTGTATCTTACATAGGAGACTGTGCCGCTGTCCGCCGCGACGATTGTCTTGCCGTAGGAGTTTCCGTTGGAAATATCGAGGCCGTAGTGCATCGTGCCCCAGCGCCATTCAAACAGGCTGGAAATCCTGTGGATTTCCGGCACAGGCCAGATGAGATCCCCTGTTCCGATGCCGGACAGCACCGGGCGCTGCTTCGTTCCCACAACTACCCGCTCTTCCACCGGCTCGACCAATGTTGTGCGGCTCACTGCCGTGCGGGATACCTCCACGCCGTCCACATAAACGACCTCGTCGACGCATTCCTGCAGGCCGTCCACGCCCTCCTGAATGACCTCGGAGTAATCTGTATACTCATTCTCATCGCGCTCCGTCACAGTGCTGTGCGCAATCGCGGCTTCGTATGTCTCCTCTTTCGTCACCTCAATGCTGAGAAACGCCTTCTGCGTTTTTACCATCAGCTCCGTGCCCACTGTAAGCAGATCGCCTGCCGCTCCGTCGTTCATCTCATTCAGCTCATTGAGGGACAAATCAAATTTTTCCGCGATCCCGCTCGAGGTATCGCCCGCCTGTACCGTATATACGGCATCCTCGGGCGTCTCCCCCTGCAGAATCGTGTTCACAGTCTCCGCGGAAACGATGCTCCCCGCCGGGAACAGCCCCGTGATAGTCTCCACATTCTGCACGAACGATGCCTTGGCCGTCTTGTCGCCGCCGCAGGCCGTGTTCAGCAGGTTCTGCAAAATAAAATTCAGATCGGCACTGCTGCGCACCGCTCCTATCAGATCGCCGTCCACATACAGGCCCGTGGCTTCCTCCACGATGCCGTCGGAATTGCGGATCATCAGATCGCAGAGATCCGTGGCGGCGGTATAGCGTTCGCCGTCGGCAAGGGTCAGCTCGAACGACGGCGTGATGCTTACGCCGGACTGGTCGCTGCCATCGTAAACCATACGCCCGTTGAACATCTCGATCGCCGTTTCATATACCGTCTCGCTCCGGATAACTCCGGCATCCTGTCCGTTGTACACCAGGTTGAGGCCCAGATCCAGATTCTGCCAGTACGCCACCGTGTGCACAAGTCCGCCGATACACAGCAGCGGAACCATCACGTTCAGCACGCCGCATACCAGTCTGCGGTGATTGATCGCGCCTTTTTTGGCAAAATGGACCAGCTCCACCGGCGGGCGCCTGCGCCCCTCCTTCTTCGCGCTGCGAAACCGCTCCGCCTCTCTGAGAAAGCTTCCCCGCAGGGAAATCAGATCAAAACAGATGCGTTCAATCCAGGAGCTCAGATAACGGCGGTACAAAGCAACCAGGAAATTCCTGATTGGGCGAAAAAATATCACGGCACGGCGTTTGACACGCTTGCACACGCGCACCGACTGAATCCCGAGCAGATACAAAAAATCCAAGAACATCCGGAAAAACTCCTGTATTCCGGATCCGTTTTTCCCTTCTATCATAAAAATCATGGCCTTTCTGACGCGGGCAGCATGGCGCTGCCAAAGTCCGCGGACTCTGTTCCAGCCATACCGCATTGGAAAAGTTACAAGAATGTAATTTTTATGATAGTACAGATTCCCTCTTTTTTCAAGTATTTTTTGTGAACAAATTGCTGCGGCAGCCGATATTTTGCTGGAAAACTAAAAATTTCCGTCTTTTCAGCCGCCTTTTCCCTATATCATCCCTTAAAGTCCCTCCAGCTGAAAGGAAGGAATGTATTCTGTTTTAGCGGAGGAACGGTCCTGGATGAAGCCGTCCAGATCCAGCTCAAACAGGCGCGACTGCACCTTTTCATATTCGCGCTTCGTGATCCGCCTGTTGATTTCCGGAAATTCTGCCGCCCGCCCGTATGGGATATACTGCGCCATCAGGCTGACAAGCACCCCTTTGGGAAGATTTTGCGCCAGCCATTCCAGAACCGCGATGGAATCCCGCGTATGTCCCGGCAGGATCAGGTGGCGCACAATGGTGCCGCGTTTCATCATGCCGTTTTCATCCAGCACAGCGGGCCCGGTCTGGCGCGCCATCTCCAACACCGCCGCCCGCGCGTGCTCCACATAATCGCCTGCGCCTGAGTATTTCCGCGCCGTTTCGCTGTCTGCGTACTTCATGTCCGGCAGATAGATATCGATCGCGCCGTCCAGCAGGCGGAGCGTCTCCAGCCTCTCGTAGCCGCCGCAGTTATACACCACCGGGATCGACGGCTTTGCAAGCTCCAGCGCCCGCAGGATCGGGAGTACAAAGTGCGTCGGATTGACCAGATTGATATTGTGCGCGCCCTCCGCTTCCAGCCGGCGGAAGATGTCCGCCAGCCCCTCCGGGGTAAACCGCTTGCCGACTGCGCGCTCCGTGCTGATCTCGTAGTTCTGACAGAAGACGCATTGCAGGGAACAGCCTGTGAAAAACACAGCGCCGGATCCGTTTTTCCCGCTGATGCACGGCTCCTCCCAAAAGTGGAGCGCCGCCCGCGCCAGCACCGGATCCGCGCCCATCCTGCAAAAGCCGGATCCTGATTCCGCCGTCCGTTTTGCTCCGCAGGCCCGCGGACACTGCATACAGCTTTCTATGTGCATCAATCGTCCTCCCGTCTGCAAATCATGGCCGCCAGATTGCCGCGCTGCGCGCCCATCACGCGGTGGGAATACAGGAGATCCGGGTGGCATTTGGTGCAGAGCTGCGCGCAGGAAATATTTTCTTCGGGGATCCCGGCAGACGCCAGCACCCTGCGGTTGCATTCCCACAGATCCAGCAGGTACTTTCCCTCCCCGATCGGGCGCACAAAGCGTTTCGGATCGAGCTCCTGCATGGCAAGGAACTGATCCGCGACAGGCTGATCCACTTCATAGCATTCAGGACCGATCGAAGGGCCGATCCCCACTATGAGATCGGCGGGATCGGAAGAAAATTCCTCCCCCATACGGCGCACCATTTCAGCGCCGATCCGCGCGACAGTCCCGCGCCATCCGGAATGCGCTGCCCCCACCGCGTGCGTGCGCTTATCCGCGAAAAAGAGCGGCACACAGTCCGCGTAATAGGTGACGAGCGTCAATCCGGGCGTATCGGTGCACAGGCCGTCCACGCTTTCCAGATCGCGCGGGCGCGTGAAGCCGATCCCCGCCTGCTCCATCGTGACGCGCCGGATGACCGTATGGTGATCCTGCGAGGAGGCGGTCAGCTTCTGCGGATCGAAGCCGGCTGCCGCACAGATCCGCCGGTAATTTTCCCAGACATTTTCCTCTCTGTCCCCGCGCCGGAAGCCGAGGTTCATCGAGGAAAAGACACCCTCGCTCACGCCGCCCAGCCGTGTGGAAAACGCGTGGCGCACGAACGGAAGATCATCGAAAGACGGGAAGGTTAAAAACGGAGTTCCGTTCTTTTCGTTCCATCTCATAGTTCCGGTATCAGGCATTATGTTTCCTCCTGTCAATACGCAATATGGAAAAAGCTCCCCGCGCCTGGGGGAGCTTTTTTTATTCTTCCTGAAGCCGCTCCGGCGTGACGTCCAGAACGTCCGCTTCCCCGGAGGGGGCTTCCTTCGGCTTCTCTTCAAAGGGCAGGAACGCCCGCTTGACGACAAGCCCCTCATATTTCAGCTTGAATTGCAGACGGCCCGTAAATTTATGGCCGCAGCCCCGGCATTCAAATTTCGCCCGGAAGCTTTTATTCCGGAATTCCCAGGGGGTGAGGCGGTGCGCACGGCGTCCGCACTGGTCGCAGTGGAATGTCATATCGGTACGCTTGATGAGCGGATGATCCAAATCACAGACAATCACGGTCTTAAACTGGACCTTCCTGTAAAACTCCCTGTCCGCCGTCTCCATGAAGCTCTGGAGCTTTTCCGGATCATACAGCTTTTTCAGGCATTCCAGGGACAGCAGACTGTCGCCCAGTGCGCGGTGATGATCGAATTCCTCCTCGCTGATTCCGAGCAGCTGCGCCGCTGTGGAAAGGCCCATCTGCTTATGCGGATCGTAATCCATCTGCGCTTCACAGTACTTCTGCAGATCGATGTACTGCCGGAGAAATGGGATCCGCCCGTCCCCGCCGAAGTAGCGGCAGTTTTCGATCAGCGCAAGAATATCGGACGTGCCCCAGGTGAGGATCGGCGCGCCGTCCGCCCATTTTCGGAACCGGCTCACCGCCTGCATAAACAGCATCCCACCTGAGAGATCCTGATTGGAAATATTCGTCAGCGTTTCGATCTTCCCGCTGATTTTCTTTCCCACCTGCGGACGCACCAAGACCTCAAAGGTGTCGATCACCTCGAGGCGATCATTCGTCATCACCGCACCGAATTCAATAATTTCATTGATAAAGCCCTTCAAACGGCGGCTGTATGTGCCGTTCCACTCCAAATCAAGTATCACTAGCTTCATGCGGCGTTCCTCATCGAAAAGGTTTATTTTTTCTTGAGCATTTTCATGCGCTGTTCTTTATTGAGGATCATTTTCCTCATACGGATGCTCTTCGGCGTCACCTCGACCAGCTCGTCATCCGTGATGAACTCAAGGCACTGCTCCAGACTCAGGATGGTGGGCGGCGTCAGCTTGAGAGCGTCGTCAGAACCGGAAGCGCGCGTGTTGGTGATGTGCTTCTTCTTGCAGACGTTGACGGTGATGTCCTCCGCCTTGGGGCTTGCGCCGACGATCATGCCCTCGTAGACCTCCGTGCCCGGGCCGATGAACAGCTTGCCGCGTTCCTGCGCGGCGTACAGGCCGTAGGTGACGGCTTCGCCCGTCTCGTGCGCGACGAGGGAACCCTGCGGGCGCTGGAGGATATCCCCCTTATAGGGTTCATAGGAATCGAAAATATTATTCATGATACCGTTGCCGTTCGTATCCGTGAGGAATTCGGAGCGGTAGCCCATCAGGCCGCGCGCCGGGATTTTAAATTCAAGGTGGGTCACGCCGGTGTCGCGCGTGCCCATATTGACGATCTCGGCCTTGCGGGATCCCAGCTTCTCCATCACCGCGCCGACATAATTATCCGGCACTTCGATCATCAGCAGTTCGATCGGCTCGCAGCGTTTGCCGTCGATCTCCTTATAAATGACGTTCGGGCGCGATACTTGGAACTCGTATCCCTCGCGGCGCATCGTCTCGATCAGGATGGAGATATGCAGCTCGCCGCGTCCAGAGACCTTGAAGGTATCGGCGGAATCCGTTTCCTCCACGCGCATGGCGACGTTCGTCTCTACTTCTTTAAACAGGCGGTCGCGCAGGTTGCGGGAGGTGACGTATTTCCCCTCGCGGCCGGCAAACGGGCTGTTGTTTACCATGAACAGCATGGAAATGGTGGGTTCATCTATTTTGACAAACGGGAGCGGCTCCACGCAGTCCGGCGCGCAGATCGTCTCGCCGATGTTGAGGTTGGCGATACCGGAGACCGCAACGATGTCTCCCAGGCTGGCAGACTCGACCTCCACACGCTTGAGGCCCTCAAACTGATAAAGCTTGGAGACCTTGACATTTTTGGTTTCCCCATCGTTGCTGCACAGCACGACGTTCTCGCCCTCGCGGACAGAACCGCGTTCCACGCGGCCGATCCCGATGCGGCCCACATAATCGTCGTAGTCGATATTGGAAAAGAGGACCTGTGTCGGGCCATTCATGTCGCCTTCCGGAGCGGGGACGTACTTGAGAATGGCCTCGAACACCGGGCGCATATCCGTGCCGGGGACGTTAGGATCCTCAGAGGCATATCCATCACGACCGGACGCATACACAACCGGGAATTCCAGCTGGCTGTCGTCAGCGCCGAGCTCAATAAACAAATCCAGCACCTCATCGACGACCTCCGCAGGACGGGCGCCGGGACGGTCGATCTTGTTGACGATAACAACCGGCTTTTTTCCGAGCGCAAGCGCCTTTTTCAGCACGAAGCGCGTCTGCGGCATACAGCCTTCAAAGGCATCGACGAGCAGCAGGACGCCGTCGACCATCAGCAGGATGCGCTCCACCTCCCCGCCGAAATCGGCGTGGCCGGGCGTATCGACGATATTGATTTTCGTGCCGTTGTACATGACGGCGGTATTTTTGGCGAGGATTGTGATCCCGCGTTCCCGCTCGAGCGCATTGGAATCCATCACGCGCTCTGCGACGGCCTCATTTTCGCGAAAAACGCCGCTCTGACGCAGCAGCTGATCCACCAGCGTCGTCTTTCCGTGGTCGACGTGCGCAATAATGGCGACATTCCTCAAGTTTTCTCTTTTATCCATGGATACCCACCTTTTTTACAGTATAAAAAGCGCACCCCACTTCGTGAGGTGCGCGACCATTACCCGGGATTTTCCCGTGGAGCGGACGACGAGGCTCGAACTCGCTACCTCCACCTTGGCAAGGTGGCGCTCTACCAGATGAGCTACGTCCGCATATCTTTCCATCCCGGAACGCAGATTGCGTACAGGCTTTCCCGGATGGGAACCTCCCTGCACTCAAACCGCAGTACAGTACCCGCAATAACAGCATCCCCGTGCCGTATCGTCTCATACAGCGTCCGTACAGATTTCCTGCCGTCAGGGATTTAGGCTTGTGGAGCGGACGACGAGGCTCGAACTCGCTACCTCCACCTTGGCAAGGTGGCGCTCTACCAGATGAGCTACGTCCGCACAACAACTTTCACGAAACGGAACGTGTGTTATTATACTCTACCGATCCTTTTTTGTCAAGGCTTTTCCAAAATTTTTTTAAATTATCTTTTTCCGACCTTTTTCTTCCCTAATTCAGCCCCGGAAATGTGCTGTGCCGCAGTTTTCAGCTATTCCGTCTCAAAAATTTCGACACGGAACGCTGTGCGGGTTTTTCTTTATAAATTACCCGGAACCACCTTTCATCCCAAAAGACACGATTCTTGATCCCCAGCACCAAAATATGCTATAATATCCACATCCTACAGAAAGCTCACCTGCGGTGAGCAAACCACGGATCGCTCCCTCCGGTCGCTGAAACACCGTTGCCGCAGGTACTCTGTCGCGGCGGCAGGCTGGATCGTACGCCCAGCCGGGCAAAACAAACTATTCACTATTCACTTTTCGTTTTTCACTTACCGCATCGGGGTGTCTGAAACTATGGAATATACTTTAAATTTAGGGGCATGGAATTCCGTGTTCGCGGTGCCGTGCGCCCTTGTCGATCAACATCTTAAACTGGCAGGGGCCTTACAGCTGAAAGTCCTGCTCTGGTGCCTCCGCCACGCGGGCGAACCCGTCTCGGCGGAAAAAATCGCGCAGTCGCTTTCCTCCTCGCCTGCCGACGTCCGCGACGCCATGAGCTATTGGCTCGAATCCGGCATCCTGGCAGAGCAGAACGGCGATCTTTCCCCCGCGCCTCTGGATGCAGAAAATCATTCGCAGGCTGGGGCAGCTTCCGCCGCTCCGGCTGTTCCTGCACATCCGCAGGAGCAGTCCGGAGCGGAGACTGCCGGGGATCCTGCACCTGTGCACCACGTCCGGCGCCGTCTCCCCAAACCGGACGGGCTGTTCATCGCGGAACGCATCAGCCATTCCGACGAGGTCCGCTATATGATGGAAGAAGCCCAGCAGATTCTGGGCCGTCCGCTCTCCCCCGGTCTGTCCTCTACGCTGCTCATGCTCCACGACGACTGCGGTCTGCCCGGAGACGTGATCCTGATGCTTCTCCAGTATACAAAATCCCGCGGGCGCGATACCACAAACTACATCGAAACGGTCGGCCTCCGCTGGGCCGACGAGGGGATCAATACCCACGAGCTTGTGGAGGAAAAGCTCCGCGCGCTCGACGAGCGTGCCGCCGCATGGCGGACTTTGGCGCAGATCCTGGGGATCTCCAAGCGTTCGCCCAGTCCCAACGAGGAACAGACCGCCTACCGCTGGATCAAGGAATGGGCGTTCCCGGAGGACATGATCCGCGAGGCATACAACAGGTGTGTGGATTCCACGGGAAAAATCAGCCTGAAATACATGGGAAAGATCCTCGAGAGGTGGCAGAAAAACCACATCACTACGCTGGAACAGGCGCAGGCGGAGCTCGAGGAAAAGGCAAAGTCCGATCGTCAGCAGAAGCATCAGGCTACATACGACATCAGCGAATACGAGCGCATGAGTCTCGATGTGCCGGAGGAAGCATAAGGGGGTGTTTTTATGGGATACGGAAAGGACGTCTATCAGGCCGTGATGGAAAAGCTCAATTTGCAGCGCGTCGCGGCGGAACAGGAATCGCGCCGCCGCCGGGATGATTTTTACGCGGCCTGCCCGCGCGCAGCGGAGATCGAACGGCTGCTCTCCCACACGGCGGTACAGGCGGCAAAGGCCGTGCTCGGCAGCGGAAATTCCGGGGAAATTCTGGCCAAGCTCAAGGAAAACAATCTTGCGCTTCAGGAGGAACGGCGGCAGCTTCTCGCCTCTGCCGGGCTGCCGGAGGACTATCTCCAACCGCATTACCAATGCCCCAAATGCGAGGACACCGGCTATATCGACGGCAGGATGTGCTCCTGTCTGAAAGAGCTTCTCCGCAAAGAAGCATACCGCAGACTGAACGATTCCACGCCGCTGTCGCTGTGCACCTTCGATTCCTTCTCGCTCTCCTATTATCCCGATACCTCTGATTCCCCCGACCGTCCCTCCCCCCGCGCACAGATCGGGAAAATTCTCTCCTACTGCCGCCGCTATGCCGCGAATTTTTCGCCTGACTCCCCCAGCCTGCTGATGCAGGGCGGCACCGGGCTCGGCAAAACGCATTTATCCCTGTCGATTGCGAACGAAGCGATCGAACGTGGCTTCGGCGTGATTTACGGATCCACCCAGAACCTCGCGTCCAGTCTGGAAAAGGAACGCTTCCGCCGCGATTCCGACGACGAAACCAATCAGATGCTGCTGTCGTGTGATCTGCTGATCCTTGACGATCTCGGCACGGAATTTTCCACTTCATTTATCGATGCGGCTATCTATAATATCGTCAATACAAGATTGATGTCTAAGCGGCCGACTATCATCAGTACGAACCTGTCGCTGCGCGAGATGGAGACAAGATATACGGAACGATTTGTTTCCAGGATTATTGGCAGCTATATTCGGTTGTTTTTCTATGGGAGTGATGTGCGGCAGCAGAGGAGGTCGCTGTAAGTCAGCAGAGCACCAAAGGCAAGCAAAACATAAAGTTTTCGCCAGCCTTTTTCAAAAGGCTGCGGGGGCGCGGGGGCTGGCCCCCGTAAAAAGCGCGGAGCGCCCCGAAAAGGTGAGCAAACAGTGAAGGCGAACCATCCAGTGGATGGTTCGCCGGAACGCCTTTGCGATCCCCAGAGGCAGTATGCCCACGGTTCATACAAAGCCCTGCCGCGAGGCGGCATCCAGCAGAAATGCGGAAAGAAGGAAATTTTATGACTGAGAAAAAAACAGCTTCCACAACATTTCCGGAACCAGGATCCGAACAGCTTTCAAAGAACCTGTCCGCTGACAGCGTACAGTATCAGCTCGAACCGGAGACGCTTGTGCGCCTGCTGGAACCCGTCTACGGGAACAGGGACGGAAAAAGCGCGTCCGGGTTTTCGGAGGAAGAAATCCGCGCGGCAGAGGAAAGGCTCGGCGTCCGTATCCCGGAGAGATATCGCCGGTATCTGCTGGAATGTGGAAAAGCTGGTCTGAACGAAAAAATGCACTACATTCTCCCGCCCGAGGAACTCAGCCTGTCCCATGATGTGATTGCGGAAAGTATCCGCGACGAATGGGAACCGGAATGGGAGGAATACGGCCCGGATCCGGAAAATCCCTATTACCAGATCAACCAGCTTCCGCGCGAAAGATGGGGAGAAATCACAGGCAATTACCTGATGATCTGGGTGGAGAATCAGGGCTGCTTCTATGCAGGGATCCGCGCGGAGGATCTGGACAGGGAAAGTCCGCCGGTATCGCTCACAACAGACGACGATTACTTTGAATGGGCAGTGGTGTCAAACAGTATCGAATCGTTCCTGCTTTTCATGCTGATGGAATTTCTGGCGTACGTACCGCAAAGCGAGATCGAGGGGAAGGACGCAATCAACGCCTATCTCGCAGAACATGGTCTCGACGCAGGACAGCTGTTCCCGTCAAAGATGCCGTATGACTGCCTGTATACACGCACATTCTGGAACAATGCGGAAAAGATGGTTGGCGTCTGCCTGCTCAATAACGGCGAGGACGGCGGAGAAAAGGGTGCGCCGTCGAAGCTGTATCTGTTCCCGCTAGAACGCGCGCAGAAGAAACAGTAAGTTTGACAATACAAAAAACAAAGCACAGCCATTCTCGGCCCAAACGGGTTGACGATGGCTGTGCTTTTATCTTGTACTTAATTTATACTTATTATATTTATTTCTATTTTTAGAAATATAGCGTAGAGGCGGGCGTTCCTGTGAGGGAAGCTCTCTGCGGGGCGCGCTCCAGTGTCCATCCGCGCCGCTTGGGGGACCGCAAAGGCGTTCCAGCAAACCATCCCCCGGATGGTTTGCTTTCACTGTTTGCTCACCTTTCTGGGTGGAACGCTTCGCGTTCCCTTTGGCTTGTGGGGGCTCCTCGCCCCCACACCCCGTCGCAAGCTTTTGAAAAAGCTTGAGCAAAACTTTTATGTTTCGCTTTACCCTAGCACTTCCTTGGCGATGTCCGCGCTCTGTTTCGCGTCCTTAGCATAGAAATCCGCGCCCATCCTTGCCGCGTATTCCGGCGTAAGCACCGCGCCCCCTACCATGATCTTACACGGCAGCTTTTCCTCACGCAACATCCGGATCGTCTGTTCCATACTCGGCAGCGTCGTTGTCATCAACGCGGATAATCCCACCAGCGGCGCGCCGGTCTCGCGCACAGTCTCCACTACGCGTTCCGGCGGGACGTCGCGGCCCAGATCCGTCACGCTGTATCCGTAATTCTCCAAAATCACCTTGACGATATTTTTGCCGATATCGTGGATATCGCCCTTTACCGTGGCTACCACAATCTTTCCGCGGCTGACCGGCGGCGTCCCCTGTGCGGCAATCGCGTCCTTGACGAGGTCGAACGCCGCCTGTGCCGCGCCCGCTGCCTGCAAAAGCTGCGGCAGATAGAGCGTGCCTTTCTCAAACCGCGCGCCTACCTCATCGAGCGCGGGGATCAAAATCCCGTTCACCACGTCGAGCGGCGGTTTTTCAGCGAGTTCCCGCTTTGCGGCGGCGGCAGCCTCAGCGCGCAGTCCCTTTTCCACAGCCTCTGCCAGACCCATCCCCTGTCCTCCGGACGCGGACGGAGCGCCGTTTCCCGTTCGGACAGCGGAGGGTGCGGACGAAACCGTCATGCCCGCATACCGCGCAATATAATCGGCGGACTGCTTATCGCGGTTCATCAGCACGCGGAACGAAGCCACCGCGGCCATCATGGATTCCGTGTTCGGATTCATGATAGCGAGATCCAGCCCGGCGGCGAGCGCGAGCGTCAGAAAGCTGACGTTCAGATATTCGCGGCACGGCAGGCCGAAGCTGATATTCGACACTCCCAGCACCGTCCGCACGCCGAGCTCCTTTTTACACATCGTCAGCGCCTTAAGCGTCTCGGCAACCTCGGCCTGCTGGGCGCTGGCCGTGAGCGTCAGGCAGTCGATATACACGTCGCGCGCGGGGATTCCGTAGGATGCGGCCGCGTCGCGGATCCTGCGGGCAATGGCGAACCTGTCCTCCGCCTTGGGCGGGATGCCGTTTTCGTCGAGCGTCAGGCCGATGACGGCCGCGCCGTATTTTTTACACAGCGGCAGGATGGCGTCGAGCGATTTTTTTTCGCCGTTCACGGAATTGACGAGCGGTTTCCCGCAGTAGACGCGCAGGCCGCGCGCCAATGCCTCCGGATTCGTTGAATCGAGCTGCAGCGGCAGATCGGTGACGGCCTGCAGCGCGCGTACCGTGCGCTCGAGCATGGCGGGCTCGTCAATGTCCGGTAGACCGACGTTCACATCGAGCATCTGCGCGCCCGCGTCCGCCTGCGATACCGCCTGCGAGAGGATATAGTCCATGTCCCCCTCGCGCAGCGCCTGCTGGAACCGCTTCTTCCCGGTGGGGTTGATCCGCTCGCCCACCACGACGGCATCTCCGGCATCCACCAGCTTTGTCGCGCTGCAAAGAACGCTCCTCTCCTCCGACTGCCGCGCCGCCGGGACGCGATCCGCAAAGTAAGCGGCAAGCTTTCTGATATGATCCGGCGTCGTTCCGCAGCAGCCGCCAACCACGGAAATGCCTATCTCCGCATACGGCTTTATTTCTTCCAGAAAACCGTCCGCGTCGAGATGGTACTCCCCTGTGGCGGGATCCGGCAGTCCGGCGTTCGGCTTGACGAATACAATCGCGTCCGCCGGGGCCGTTTCGCACAGCCTTTTCGCGATCGGAAGGATCTCCGCCGGGCCGAGCGAACAGTTGATTCCGAGACCGTCAGCGCCGAGACCGCCAGCCATCGCGGCAAACGACTCTACGCTGCACCCCGTAAAGGTGCGCCCGTTTTCCTCAAAGCTCATGGAGACAATCACCGGCAGGCTGCAATTTTCCTTGACCGCCAGCAGCGCGGCCTTGACCTCATACAGATCCGTCATCGTCTCGATCACCACGAGATCCGCCAGACCGTCCGCGGCTTTTACCATCCGCGCAAACTGATCCACCGCGTCCTCAAACGCCAGCGTCCCGGCGGGCTCCAGCAGTTCGCCGAGCGGCCCCATATCGAGCGCCGTCAGAGCGCCGTATTTTTCGGCCTCCTCCCGCGCGATCCGCAGCGCCGCCGGAATGAGCTCCTCCGGCGTATGGCCGCTGCCCTCCAGCTTATGCGGGCTTGCGCCGAACGTATTCGCATACACGACCTGCGCGCCCGCTTCCAGATATTCCCTATGGACGCGGCGCAGCAGCTCCGGATCCGTCACGGCAAGCAGTTCCGGGCGCGCGCCGGGCTTCAGGCCCAGCTTTTGCAGCATGGTGCCCATCGCGCCGTCCAGAATCACAAACCTATCTTTTGCAAATAAATCAATTCCCTGCACAGGTTTTTCCCTCCTTGCGGTACTTGCAGATCTCGCGCAGCGCGCAGCTGGCGCATCCTGCCAGATGGCCTTTGACCGGATGATCCGCCACGCCGAGCAGCGCGGTGATACTCTTGCGCGGCGTGAGGATCCCGTTGGACGTGACGGCAAGGCCGATCTGTCTCTGCGCGTTGACCGCGTCGACCAGCCTGCCCTGAATCTGGATCGTCAAATCGCCGTAACCAGGCGAATACCGGCCTGTCATGTACCGATCCGGCGGCAGCCCGTCCCGGATCTGCCGTTCCGCCTCGTCCGCGCACTGCTCGATCAGCACGCTTGCCGCGGCGTCCGCCGCCACCGCGAGATCCATCCCCCCGGCCGACAGGCGGCGCAGCAGCAGATCCGTCCCCGGTCCCAGCGTAACAGCCAGCAGGACGCAGCCGTCACACCCGGCCAGATGCAGCCGGATGTCGCGTCCCTCCAGCGGCAGCTCCGCCGCGATCCGGGGGCTGTCCCCGTCCCACGCAAGCGGAAGCTGCCGCCAGATCATGCGCGGCTGTGCCGATTCCAGCACCAGGGCCGCCGCCTTTTCCGCAAGCGCCAGCGTCGCTTCGTCGGGCTCCGCGTGGGACGGCAGACCCATCCCGCGGCAGATTTCAGAAACCGGAATCTTCTCCGGCAGCGGAAGCTTCATGCGGCCCCTCCTTACAGCAGATCCTGGATTCCTTCATAGACGCGCGCCGCGACCGCCGACCGGTTCATCGCATACAGATGCACGCCGTCCGCACCGCCGCTGATCAGATCGCGCAGCTGCTCCACCGCGTACTCGATTCCCGCCTCGTAGAGCCCCTGTTCATCGTCCTGCCAGCGCGAGATCATCTTCGTAAACTTCGGCGGCAGGCTCGCCGACGACAGCGCAACCGTGCGCTCGATCTGGCTGCGGCTGACGATCGGCATCACGCCCGCCGACACCGGAACCTGAATCCCCTTTTTGCGCGCGAGGTTCAGGAACCTGTAATAATGCACATTATCGAAAAACAGCTGCGTAATCAGATGGCTCACACCCGCGTCCACCTTCTTTTTGAGATTCTCCACATCCCCGGCGAGCGTCGGGCTTTCGACGTGGCCCTCCGGATAGCACGCCCCTGCGATATCAAAGCCGCCGCGCTGGGTGATCGCCTCTGCGAGATCGCTCGCGTGCGGATATTCCTTGCTGAACGGCAGATCCGGGTTCGCGTCGCCGCGCAGCGCCAGCACATTATGCACCCCTGCCGCATGGAGATCACCGAGCGCCCTGGCGATGCTCTCCGGCGTTGCGCCCACGCAGGTCAGATGGGCCAGCGCGTTGATGTGCAGATCGTTCTGGATATGGCTCGCGATTTCACACGTGGAAACGCCGAGGTTCCTGCCGCCCGCGCCATAGGTTACGCTGATAAAATCAGGATTCAGCTTCGCCATTTCCTCAAGCGCGCTGTATAGCTTCTGGATGTTCGCCGTCTGCTTCGGCGGGAACACCTCTATGGAAAATACGCACGGCTTCTGCTGATAAAGCCTTTCAATAAACATTTTTATCCCTTCCTTTCCAGAGCTTCATTTCCGGCGGCGCCGGAAATGGGGTGGGTCCGGGGGCTTGCCCCCGGCGCGGGGGTGCTGGGAAGATCCCCCCGCGGGGCGGGGGGAATGCCGCGAAGCGGCAAAGGGGGACGGCCCGTGTGCGGGCGGAGTCCCCACCCGGGGATTCGAGGGGCGGGAAGCCCCTTGACGGCCTGTGAGCACGGGAATGAGATCCTCCCGGTGGACCTTGCGGAGCGCCTCGATCACCTTGGAGGCGTTGCGCGGCTCGTAATATTGGAGCAGGGCGCGCTGGAGCGCCTTCCCCTCGGGCGTCTTTTCCACAAAGACAGGCTTCAGCGTATAGGGATCCAGCCCGGTATAATACATACACGTGGAGACGGTGCCCGGCGTGGGGTAGAAATCCTGCACCTGTTCCGGGCGGATCTTATTTTTATGCAGGTATTCCGCCAGCAGAACCGCATCCTTGAGCGTGCTCCCCGGATGGCTGCTCATCAGGTACGGAACCAGGTACTGCTTCTTCCCCGCCTCCTTCGTCAGCTCGTAAAAGCGTTTGGAAAACTTATTGTAGACCTCGATCGGCGGCTTGCCCATCGCGGCCAGCGTGCGGGGCGCGCAGTGCTCCGGCGCTACCTTGAGCTGGCCCGATACGTGGTACTTTACCAGCTCGCGGAAAAACGTCTCGTCCGGATCGCGCACCAGATAATCGTACCGGATCCCACTGCGGATAAACACCCGCTTGACGCCCGGGATCGCGCGCAGCCGCCGCAGAATCGACAGGTATTCCCTGTGATCCACAATCAGCTTGGGGCACGGGGACGGTGCCAGGCACTTTTTGCCGCCCTGACACATTCCCTTTGTGATCTGCTCCTTGCAGCTCGGCAGGCGGAAATTCGCCGTCGGGCCGCCCACATCGTGGATATAACCCTTAAAGCCCGGCGCTTTCACCATCTGTTCGCCCTCCGCCACGATGCTGTCGGCGCTCCGGCTCGTGACGCGCCGCCCCTGATGCAGGGTGATGGCACAGAAATTGCAGCCGCCGTAGCAGCCGCGGTTCTGGATGATCGAAAACTCGACCTCCTCCAAACCGGGGACGCCGCCGAGCGCCTCATAGCTGGGATGGTACCGCCGCGTATACGGGAGCGCGTACACCTCGTCGAGCTCTTTGCGGCCCAGCGGCATGGACGGCGGGTTCTGCACCAGATATTTCTCCGACTGCTTCTGGACGATGATCTGTCCCGTGACGGGATCCTGATTGTCCATCTGGATACGGCAGGCCTTTGCATAGGCTACCTTATCCGCGCTGACACGGGAAAATCCGGCACATTCGACATACTTCGCCGGAAGATTCGCAAAGTCCGTCAGATAGCACGTGCCGGGAACGTCCGTGATCGACGCGCAGTCCTCTCCGGCGGCAAGACGGCGGGCGATCTCCCTTGTCTGATGCTCACCCATCCCGAAGCTGACGAGATCCGCCCCGGACGATTCGCAGATGCTCGGGAGCACCTTGTCGAGCCAGTAATCGTAATGCGCGAACCGGCGCAGGCTTGCCTCCAGCCCGCCCAGAATCACCGGCACGTCCGGATACGCCTCCTTGGCGAGCTGCGTATAGACGGTCGCGCTGCGGTCGGGACGCTTTCCCGGCTTGCCGCCCGGCGTGTATTCGTCCACCTTCCGGCGGACCTTTGCCACCGAATAGTGCGCCACCATGCTGTCCACGTTGCCGCCGCCGATGAAAAATCCATACCGCGGCCGCCCGAACACCTTGAAGCTCTCGCAGGTGTGGAAATCCGGCTGGGAAATCACGCACACCCGATAGCCCTCCGCCTCCAGGACGCGGCTGATGATCGCCGGGCCGAAGCTGGGATGATCCACATAGGCGTCCCCGGTGACCAGCACAAAATCCGCCTGATCCCAGCCGCGGGCGCGCATATCGCTGTAATTGATGGGCAGAAATCCAGAATTTTCATAGGTTGTTTCCTTCATTGGCTGAACTCCCTCATCCTTTCCTGACAATACCGCACAAACCCGCGGAAAACACCATACGTTTTTCCGTGCAGACTATGCGGACACCATCTCCATTTACGGGAAAAGGCGCGGCTTTCTGAAAACGCCCGCGCCCCTTTCTCCCACGGCCTTACCGTCCGCTCCTGTGAGCAAGCTCAATCGTGCGGCGGTAAAAGTCTTCCATTTCCTCTACATTTTTTGAAAAATCATACAGCCGCAGGACGCGTTCGCGCCCGGCCTTACCGAGCATCCGGCACAGCTGCGGATTGACCGCCAGCTCGTACATCTTATCCGCCAGCGCCTTCTCATTGCAGCGCGGCACAAGATAACCGGTTACGCCGTCCTCGACCGTCTCGCGGAACCCGTCCACGTCCGAGCAGACAACCGGGACGCCGCACGCCATAGCCTCCACCGCCGACACCCCGAAGCTCTCGGAATCAAGCGTGCTCGGCAGGCAGAAAATATCCATGCCCCGGATGATCTCCGGCACCTGCGTGTTGGGGACAGCCCCGCACAGCTTTGCGCAGTCCGACAGCCCCAGCGAATCGATCAGCTCCTGAAGCGCCTCCCGGCGGCTCCCCTTGCCGTAGATTTCCAGCGTCACATCGGCTGAGTCGGGCAATCGTTTCTTCACCATCGCGAAAGCGCGGATCAGGTAATCCATGCCGTACTTGTCCTCGAGTGCCTTCACTGTGCCGAACCTCACGCCGGCCCGCTGGCCGCCCGGTTCCTCCCCCGGGCAGAACAGCGAGGTATCCACACCGAACGGCGTGATAAAGATCGGTTTATTATAACGGAGCACGCGGCGGACCCTGTCGGCCATCACACGGCTGGTGGAGGCCACCGCGTCGGCCTTTTCGAGATTCCGCTTGACAAGCTGCTTATGTACCGGGCTTTTCAGCGGGAAGTCGTATACGTCGCTCCCCCATACGGAGAGCAGCAGCGGGTGCAACCGGCTGAGCGCCGCCAATGTGCCGTAGCCGCTCGCGTAATGGGCGTTGACGATGTCCGGCGCAAAATCCCGGATTTGCCGGCGCAGCTGCGGCGCGTTCGTAAAGTAGCCCGCAAATCCGGACTTTTCCAAATAGACGATATTCACAGCGGGATCGATATTCCCGAGCTTGTTTTCGTGATCCGGCAGAGAATACAGGCGGACCTCATGCCCCCTCCTGGCAAGGAAATTGACCCATTTTACCGTATGGATCGATCGGGCCGCCGATATAAATGCGATTTTCATGAAACTCCCCCTCAGCTTTTTTGTGACAGATCCCTGGCGATCTGTTTGGCGCGGTCGGTCCACAGGTTCCCGGACTGCGCGGCCTTCTGCACATTCAGTGCGCAGAGGGCGTACAGGCTCGTATCCGTCAAAATCTCCCGCACCTTGTCCGCAAAATCGGCAGGATCGCTCCGGCAGACGAGTCCGGAGCCGAGCCCCTCGACGAACCGCTTTGTCTCGGTGCAGTCCACCGCCACCACGGGCAGACCGAATTCCAGATATTCCAGCAGCTTCACCGACAGCGCGAAATCATTGTAATCATTTTTTTCGATGGGATACAGCGCGAGATCAGCCGCCTGGTAAAACGGCTTGAGCGACTCTTTCCCGGAGGCATGGACGATGTGCAGCCACGGTTTTTCACAGTATTCCTGCGGGATATATCCCGTCTCGCTCTCACGGCAGACGAGCGTGAGCGGATACTCCTCCCCGTCCGCGTTGAGCAGATCGAACGCGCCGAGCAGAATATCGGTGCCGTACCGCTTCGAGACACCGCCCACATAGATGCAGCTGCGTCCCGGCGTATGCCCCACCTTTGACTGGATGCTGCCGGAACAGGCGGGCGGGAGCGTCATCATACAGGGGAAGCTGAAATATTTTGCCATGGATTTTGTCGGCAGGTAGACGATGTCCGCCGTGCGTTCCAGAAATTTGACATCCAGCTCCGACATAGCCGCAATGGCGTGCTGCTTCGGCGTTTTCTGTCCCTTGATGAAAATGTTATCGAACCGGAACGCCGCGTCGCGGTAGAAGTATCCGATCTTGATCCCCAGCCTGCGGATTTTGCGGAGCAGGATCTTGTCGCACAGATTGAAGATCGGCCCGGAGGGACTTTCCACATAGCAGAAATCCGGACGGTTCCCTTCGTCGAGCCAGCGGCTGATTTCCTCCACCGCCGCCCGGCGCTGCGCCCGCTTGTTCTGCTGGGTCTGGAGAAGCTTCACCTCCCAGCCAAGCTCCCGGAACGCCTCGTACATCATCTGTGGACGCACAGAGGATCCGGACTGGAAATTTCCAAAATCAATATACGTGATATACAGCAGCTGCATAAGCCATTCCCCTTTTCTTTCCCATCAAGAGAGCGTTACGCTCCCCGTTTTTCTCTGTGATACAGCTTTTTCCAGACGATCGGGGCGAAGTGGCCGATCGGGATGAGCAGAAGGAGAAGGATGGTCTGGAAATTGTAGATAAAATCGGTAAACCCGCCTTGAGACGCCAGGGCAAGCTTTCCGGTGAGCATACAGGCGATCGCCAGGTTCCACGGGTTTTTCCGGATCTTCAGGAACATCCAGAACAGCAGGCCCATCAGCACTGCAACATAGACGATGCCGAGGATCATGCCGATCCAGCCGAAGTTCGCGTACGCCTCGCCGATGAACACGGTGTTCATCACGCCGCCGGTGCCGTCGTAGACCTTGTCCGAGCCGTAGTAATCCATCACCAGCTTGCCGGAGCGCACATAGGAGCCGTCGATCCCCAGCAGGGACATCGCTGTCGGCGACAGGCTGCGCCCTCCCAAGAACGGGAACATAAACGGGAACAGGTCGAAGTGCATGGCGAGCGTGCCCACCTGCGTGAACAGCACGCGCCCCACCGGGCCGTTGTAGAAGTTGCTGTCCCCGGAGAAGAAGCTGTACCCCTGCTCCGTGTAAATAAACACGATGATCACGGCCGCGCAGATTCCAAACAGCACGACTGTTTTCGTTTTCAGTCCGCCGCGGCTGTACATCAGGATCAGCAGCATCACGAACAGATAAAACACCACGGGGGATTTCTCGAAATTGAGCGTCTCCTCCACAATCGAGGCCCCGAACAGCACGAACGTGAGCGCCCACCACCAGAATTTTTTCTTCAGCGCGAGCGCGTAAGCGAACGCCATATACGACAGCAGCGGGATCCCCGTACCGATCACCACGTTCGTCACATAGCTGTTGATCACGGTGATGCTGGAAATCCGCTGGCGCTCGATGCCGAAATCGAAGCCAGCCGGCTTATACACCAGACGCAGCAGCGGGAAGTAGCCGATTTTGATGATATAGATGAGCAGGAACAAACAGCAGATAAAGCCTGTTACGGAAAGGATCCAGAACATCGGGCGCTCCGATCGGATCTCGACCGGCTTTTCCAAGTATTCCCGGTAGCGCACGCGGATATCGACGTTCATGATCCCATACAGCACCCGGATTGACAGCGGGAACAGCAGCGCCGTGAGCAGCACCGAATAAAACATGATGTCAAAGCTGGAATCATTCATGATGTAATTCATGGTGTAATGATTCCGATCGCCCAGATAGACGAGCGACGCACCCGCATACGTTTGCAGCAGAAACAGGTACATTGTGTAGGAAATGAGGTTGATTTTCCCGATGTGCAGCGTCCCGGCCGCTTTACGGAACAGCAGCAGCGACAGGACCAGCCCAATCAGGACAACCGCTACTCTCAGCATGCTCATTCCTCCCTGTCAAAGCCATAGATATCGTCGAGGATGAACTGCTTGGTCATGCTGTCGCCGTTTCGGAACTGCCATTCCCCGTCACGGTAGAGCACCTCACGCACCTTTTCGCGGTCGAACTGGGAATCGAGGTAGATGGAGTTGAACTCCGGCAGATCCTTGAGCGGGGAAATATCCGTCACAGGCGTATATTGGAGCCGCAGGACCTGAAGCCCGGTGCAGCTGCGCAGAGGTTCGAGCGACGTCACTTCATTTTCGCTGATGGAGAGCTCCTCCACCCATGGGTACTGCGCCATAAATTCGATGTCTGCAAGGCAGTTGTCGCCCACCGTCAGCTTGCGCAGCACAGGCATCTCCCCCAGCGTCTCGATGTGGGAGATCGCGTTGCCCTCCAGAGAAAGCTCGTCGAGGCTGTCCATTCCCTCGAGCGGCGCCACCTCCACAATACGGTTGCTCGTCAGGTAAAGCTGATTGAGCGAGCTCATGCCGGACAGCGGCGACATATCGGAAATGCGGTTGCTGGCAAGGTCGAGGTATGTCAGGTTTTCGAGATTGCGGATCCCCTCGTCGATGCTGCCGATGGTGTTCCGGGAAACATTCAGCTTTGTCAGATGGGTCAGGCCGTACAGCGGGGAAATATCCATGATGTTGTTGCTGGTGAGCGTCAGCTCCCGCAGATCGGTGCAGCCCGCCAGCGGCGTGAGATCCATAATGATGTTGCTGGAAAGATTGAGCGTCTGGAGCCTGTCGAGCGTGCCGATCGGCGTGAGATCCTCAATTTTCGCCGACGAGATCTCCAGATTGCGCAGGCCGGTAAAATACACCAGCTCGTCCACTCTGCGGATCGGCGCGTTCTGGATCGTCAGCGTACCGATCGTGGCGAGATCCGTGTCGTAGATTGTGCCGGTCGGGCGATCAAGCACCTTACGGATCTCCTGCTCAAATACGGGATCCACAAATTCTACCGCCTGCGCGTCCTCATATTCCGCGCTGATCTGCACGGCAATCTCAGCCTTTACCTCATGATACTGCTTGACGCCCAGCACAGACGCCGTAATGATCAGCAGCACAAGCGTGATGGTAAACGGCAGATTTGATCGGAAATATCCACCCACCCGCTTGAACATCTCAGAGATCTGCTGGATTCTGTTTTTTGGCTTTGGATTGGTCATCTCTGCTCCTTTCCTCCGGTTTGCTTTCAAACGGAGAAAACCCGGCCGCAAACTGCCGCACCGAATCCCCTCCATCGGGCGGCAGCCATTTTCCACATACCGGGATGTATTTTGAATGGTTTTTATTTTGCCTTTTTGACAATATCCTGACAGAATTTATAGAATATAATGTAGGCCGCAGCCATGGGCAGCGATGCCGCCAGCAGATACTGCTCAAAGGTCATGGAGAACACGAACGACAGGATCGACGGGATTCCCACAGACGCCAGCAGACAGAACTGCCAGATCATGGACGCCTTCTGCCGTCCGAGCGCAATGGCGCTGCTGGTGAGCGGCGTAACGACGAACCGAACCATAAACAGCGGCGTAAGGTATTTGATGTAGCCTGTAATGGGCTTCCATTCTTCGCCCAGGAACCACGGCAGGATCGGATCGCCCCACAGCAGCAGGATGCCGAACGGCACAATCGACAGCAGCGCGAGCCACTTTGCCACAGTATTGAACGTGCGGCTGAGCTTCTCGCCGTTGTGCTTGTCTACGGCGGCCCCTTTGAGGAACACCTGCGACACCGACTGCGATACCAGCACCAGCGGCTGGCCCAGCAGCGTATTGATCTGGCTGTAATAGCCGTTCATGGTCTGGCCGAAGCGCGCCGGAATCACCAGTCCCATCATACTCAGGGCAAAGCTGTTCGCCATCGCGCTTGGAAGCATATATTTGGGATAGGCGATATTCTTTTTGGCGATTTTCTTCAGAAAATCCAGCCGGAACATATACCGATGGATCCGCCCCTTGAGCGTCATTACCATGCGGAAGTTCCCAAAGAAATACGACAAAAACTGCCCGACAATCATTCCCCAGCAGCCCGCGCCCATGAAGCCCATGACAATCTGAACGGTCAGCATGACGCACACGCGGATAATATTGGCTACGGAAATGACCTTATATTTTTCGTGGCGGACGTTAAAATAGTTGAGGGCGGTGGTGATCCCGCAGATCAGCGTTGTGAGCGGAACCATCCACAGGGTATTTTCCGCGCCGTCCGTCAGGTTGAACAGCGCACCGAGCTGCGGCACAAACGGCCATGTCAGCAGGGAAATCGCGATAGAAAACAGCACTGCCAGACCGACGCTTAATACAAACGCGCCGCCGGCCTCGTCGTCGTCATCTGCCACGACGATGGAATAGTCGTAGCGAAAACAGGCGATTTGCTGGGTGATATTGGTAATCACAACATAGGTACCGTAAATGCCGCGCGGCTCCGGACCGTACAGTCGGCTCAGCACCGGCATGAATACAAAAGGCAGCAGCACTTGCGCCACAGCCGTACCGCTGGCAAGCACCGCCACGCCTTTCAGAAATTTATTGTTCCTCAGCGCGTTTATTTTAGAACTTATAAAAGACACCGTTTTTTTAGACCTCCCAGCCACCAGGGGACGCCGTCCCCTGGACCCTTGGCAGGGCTGCGCGCCCTGCACCGCGGCAGGGTTTACCACCCTGCACCCGTCTGGGGACGCGTCCCCAGACCCCGTTTCCGCCCCACCGCGCAGATTGTCTATTCTCGCAGTCGAGACGAAGGATTTTCTTTTTTCTACTTTATTGTTTTATCTTCCACAAAAGGCTCTGCCTGTTTCCGCGCAGGTCGCGCGTGAGTTGGGGGAGGTTTCCCCCAAACCCCCTATACGCACCCCTGTACAAACGCGGGACACTTTGGTCCTCTACACCTCTATCTCAAGCGCGCGTTCTGCGTCAAGGCTCAGCCTGGCCCCAACCCCCGTTTTGCACGGAGGATCACTGTAAGCATCTGCGAGCCTGCCACCGCGACAGAGTACCAAAAGTAATGGCATTCCCGCGGAGGTTACGACGCGCGACGCGGTCTGCTCACCGCAGGTGCGACGCGCGGCGCGAACCGGGTCCGGGCCTTCGGCCCGGCGGGGGATCCAAGGGGCTCGCAGCCCCTTGGCGGCAAGGCGGAGCCTTGCAGGCTTAGTCTGTTTCCGCTGCTGCGGCAGAGCCAAGCGTTCCCTGGCTCTGGGCTTTCAGATAGGCGTTGATGAAGCCGTCCAGATCGCCGTCCATCACAGCGTTGATATTGCCGGACTCAAAACCTGTGCGGTGGTCCTTTACAAGCGTGTACGGCATGAACACATAGGAGCGGATCTGGCTGCCCCAGGCAATTTCCTTCTGTTCGCCCTTGATATCCTCAATCTTTTCCAGATGCTCGCGTTCCTTGATCTCAAGGAGTTTGGAGGTGAGCATCCTCATTGCGACGTCGCGGTTCTGATACTGGCTGCGCTCCACCTGGCACGATACCACGATCCCGGTGGGGATGTGGATCAATCGCACAGCAGAGGACGTTTTGTTGACCTTCTGGCCGCCCGCACCGCTCGCACGGTATACCTCCATCCGGATATCCTCCGGGTTGATGTGCACCTCGACGGTATCGTCGATTTCCGGCATGACTTCCAAAGAGGCAAAGGACGTGTGGCGGCGTCCAGAGGCGTCAAACGGAGAGACGCGCACCAGACGGTGGACTCCCATCTCGCTTTTCAGGAAACCGTAGGCGTTTTCGCCCTCCACCAGAATAGAGGCGCTTTTCAGTCCGGCTTCCTCGCCGTCCAGATAATCGAGCGTTTTCACCTTGTAGCCGTGACGCTCGCCCCAGCGGCAGTACATCCTGTAAAGCATCTCCGCCCAGTCCTGTGCCTCTGTGCCGCCCGCACCTGCGTGGAACGTCAAAATCGCGTTTTTAGCGTCGTATTCGCCGTTGAGGAGCGTTGTCAGCCTCTGGGCCTCCAGCTCCTGCTGGAACTTTTCCACCTCGGACTCGGCTTCCGGAAGCAGGGAGAGATCCTCCTCCTCGTTGGCCAGCTCCATCAGCGCCATCGCGTCGTCATAGGTGCTGCACAGCTTTTCATACGCCTCCAGCTTCCCTTTGAGCATACTGGAACGCTGAAGCGTTTTCTGGGATTTTTCCATATCATCCCAGAAATTCGGCTCTGCGGCGCGCATATCCAGCTCCGCGATCTCGTTCTTCATGCGTTCAATTCCGAGGGCATCAGCCAGATCCTTGAGCTCCGGCTGTTGGTTTCTGAGCTTCTGCATCAATTCTTCAAATTGCAGCATATTACCATCCTTACTTCTGTTTCAGACATATTACAGCTATTTTAATTTATTTATTATAGAATATTTCCAAATCTTTGTAAAGGGGGACATGGGCGGAAGATCGGCGTTACGGTGCAGAATTATGAATTTGATGAAAACTTATCCCAAAACGATTGAAGTTTTTCCGTAAATTCGTTACAATAAAGGCATACGCTGGAAGGATGTTTTTCTTTTTCCGCAAAACATCCCGGAATCTAGGAGGAAACCACCATGATTGATTATACCGGCACAAAATGTCCCGTCTGCGGCCAGCCGTTTCTCAAGGGTGACGATATCGTTGTCTGCCCTGAGTGCGGTACGCCTTATCATCGGGCGTGCTATCAAAAGGCCGGCAGTTGTATCTTTTCGGAAAAACACGGCACGGGCGAAGTGTGGCAGGCCCCGCACGTGGAGGCTCCCAATCCGGATCAGGAAGCCGCCGATAATATCTGCCCGCATTGCGGCAACCATAATCCACATTCGTCCCTGTTTTGCAGCCAGTGCGGCTATCCCCTGAGCGGCGGCCCCGAACAGCACGCAAACAGCTCCTATCAGCAGGGGCGTTACCGTCCTGACGACGCTCCCGGCCCCCAGCAGGGCCAGGATCCTTACGGCGGATCCCCTTTTGGATGGGGCGGCTCTTATCCCCCGCCTTACGGTCAGGGACAGCCCCCGCAGGGCGGACAGCAGATTCCAACCATGTTCGATCCTATGGGCGGCGTCAACCCCGCCGATACGCTTGACGGAGTTCCCGCCGGGGATCTCGCGCGGCTGGTACAGAATAATACGCCGTACTACATGCCCGTCTTTCTCAACTACAAACGCTTCCGGCGCGGCAGGTTCAACTTCTGTGCGTTTCTGTTCTCCGGCGGCTGGATGCTCTACCGCAAAATGTATAAGCTGGGCGGGATACTGACCGGGGTGCTTTTGCTGCTCTATCTGGCAAACACAATCATTACTGTGAATTATTCTATCCCAATCACCCGGGAAATTTTCTCTCAAATCGGGATCGATATCCTGCGCGTCACACCGGACTATTATCAGATGCTTCAGGCGGCGCAGATCCTGTCGTCGTATTCGGCCGGGGATATTTTCCTGGTCGCCGTTCCGATGATCGCTTCGCTGATCCAGTTTGGCATACAGATTTTTTGCGGCATTCAGGGGAATAAACTATATTGTACGCACTGCATCCGCAAGGCGAAAAAAATCCAGGCCCAAACCTCCGGACAGGAGGACTACCACAACCATCTCCAGTCAGAAGGCGGCGTTAATATGGCGGTCACCATCTGCCTGCTTATCTGCTATATGCTGCTCAACTGGCTGCCAAGATTTTTATAAAAAAGGAGAGTTCACATTTGAAAGTTACAAAAGCTGTTATTCCTGCTGCGGGACTGGGAACCCGCGTGCTCCCTGCTACAAAATCCATGCCGAAAGAGATGCTCCCTATCGTGGATAAGCCTGCCATCCAATATATCGTGGAGGAGGCTGTCCGCGCGGGCATCACGGATATCCTGATCATTACGAACCGCGGCAAGGGACTGATCGAGGATCACTTCGACCGCGTCCCGGAGCTGGAAGCCCGCCTTTCCGGCAACGAGGAGAAACGCGCCGTCTATCATGAGGTGGTAGACATCGCACATCTGGCGAACTTCTACTTCGTGCGTCAGAAGGAGACGCGCGGTCTTGGGCACGCCGTGAGCTGTGCGCGGTCGTTCGTTGGCAACGAGCCGTTTGCTGTGCTCTACGGCGACGACGTCATTATCGGCGAGGATCCCGCCTGCGGCCAGCTGATCCGCGCATATGAGGAATTCGGCAAGGGCGTTTTGGGCGTGAATCAGGTCTCCCCTGAGGCGATCCAAAAATACAGCTCGCTGAAAGTAGATCCTATCCGCGACAATCTGTTCCACTGCACCGATATGGTCGAGAAACCCACACCCGAAAATGTGCTGTCGCTGTATTCGATTCTGGGCCGGTGCGTACTCACGCCGGATATCTTCGATATCCTCGACCGTACCCAGCCTGGCGCGGGCGGGGAGATCCAGCTCACTGACGCCATGCGCGAGCTTGCCCGCACCACGGGGATGATTGCGGTTGATTTTACCGGTAAGCGATATGATATGGGAAATAAACTGGGGATTATGCAGGCGCAGGTGGAAGTGGCGTTGAAACACCCGGAGATCGGGGAAGATTTCCGTGCCTATTTAAAGGAAATAGCCAAAGGTCTGTAAAAATAAAAGTTTTGCTCAAGCTTTTTCAAAAGCTTGCGACGGGGTGTGGGGGCGAGGAGCCCCCACAAGCCAAACAGGAACGCGAAGCGTTCCCCCCAGAAAGGTGAGCAAACAGTGAAAGCGAACCATCCGGTGGATGGTTCGCTGGAACGCCTTTGCGATCCCCCAAGCGGCATGACGCTGGAGTGCAGCGCGTTCTGCTCACCGCAGGTGCGTCAAGGCTTATCCCTGTTTTGTATGTTCTCACAATCAGGTGGGAGCGTTTACGCCAAAAAATCCCCTATTTTACTCTTGACTCAGGTTGTCCTTGCTGATATAATAATTTTGTTTGGCTGGTTTGTAAAATCATGCCAAGATATATCCTTGCTCCGGACAAGGTTCCGGGGCCAAACGTCCAAAAGGAGGTGCACACCATGCCCGAAATCAAAAATTCCTATGAAACCGTATTCATCCTTTCCACAAAGCTGGGTGAGGATGGCATTGCGGCGAACGTCCAGAAGTTCAAGGATCTGATTGCGGCCAACGGTACCATCGAAGCAGTTGACGAGTGGGGCAAGCGCCGTCTTGCTTACATGATCAACAAGGAGACCGAAGGTTACTACACGCTGATCAGCTTCACGAGCGGCCCGGAATTCACGGCCGAGCTGGACAGAATCTATAAGATCACCGACGGCGTCCTTCGCGCTCTGATCGTGAAAAAGGAAGCTCCCAAAGCCAAGGTTGTCCGCAAGGTCAAGAAGGCTGCGGAAGCGCCCAAGGCTGCCGACGCGGAATAAGCTTCGCAAAGGAGAGTGAACCGGTATGATCAATACGGCTGTCATTATGGGAAGGCTCGTCGCCGACCCGGAGCTCCGCCACACGCCCTCTGACCTTGCAGTGACCAGTTTTACGGTCGCAGTGGATCGCGCATACAGCAGATCCAATGCAAACGGCGAGCGTGAACGGCAGACAGATTTCATTGATGTGGTCGCCTGGCGCAGCACGGCGGAGTTTGTCTGCCGGTATTTCCGCAAGGGCCAGATGATTGCGCTGGATGGTTCCATCCAGACCCGCACGTATACAGACAGCCAGGGAAATAAGCGTAAGTCCACCGAGATCGTCGCCAACAATGTCTCCTTTACGGAGAGCAAGCGCGATTCTGCCGGCGGCTCTTACCAGAATCCCGGCGCTTCTCCCTACGCTGCCGCACGTCCGGAACCCGCAGCCGAGCCTGCTCCCGCTTATACCAGCGGTTCGACAGGCGATTTTGAAGAAATCCCGATGGACGACGATCTGCCGTTCTGATTTCTTCCCACGCAGAGATGATTACACCGCTCCCTCCCCTTTCCTGGCGGGTGCGGATTGAAAAGGAGGATTTTAGTCATGGCCGAAAGAAACGAGAGACCGGAAAGAGAAAACCGTCGTGGCCGCAAGGGCCGCAAAAAGGTTTGCAATTTCTGCGTCGACAAGATCGATGTGATCGATTATAAGGATGTTGCAAAGCTTCGCCGGTTCATTTCCGAAAGAGGCAAGATTCTGCCCCGTCGTGTGACCGGTACCTGCGCGCGCCATCAGCGTGAGCTGACTGTCGCTATCAAGCGTGCGCGTCATCTTGCCCTGCTGCCGTTCAGCAGCGACTGATTTCAGGCGAGATTCCCAGGTGGAATGCAGAAATGCGTTCCACCTTTTTGTTTCTCCAAACTATATTCCAGCCGGAAAGTGGGGCCGCCCTTTCTGAATCCGCATACGGTATGCCCCCTCCCCTGCTGCAAAACTGCGGAAAGGATGGATGTTTTAAATGGTTATCGATTCCCATGTACATATTTTTACGGACTCTATCGCGGAAAAGGCGATCACACGCCTTGCCGGGATCTGCCATATGCCTTATTACACCAACGGCACGCTGTCCGATACCAGAGAAAAGATGGAGCAGTGGGGCGTGGACGCCATTCTGGCGCTCAATATCGCCACCAAACCCAAGCAGCAAAAGACCATCAACGAATGGGCCTCCGGCGTACAAGATCACAAATCCGTGTTCTGTCTGGGAACAATCCATCCCGACGCACCGGACGCTGCTGCGGAACTGGAACGGTTCTCGTCCCTGAAGCTGTGCGGCCTCAAGCTGCATCCGGATTACCAGGGATTCCAAATCGACGAGGAACGCCTTTTCCCCGTTTATGACGCGGCATCCCAGTTCGGAATCCCGATCGTATTCCATACCGGATGGGATCCGCTCTCCCCGGATTTTGTCCACGCGCCCCCGGCGCTTGTGGCAAAGGTGGCGAAGCTGTTCCCCAAGCTGACAATCGTTGCGGCGCATCTGGGCGGTATGAAGCGGTATGAAGAATCTGAAGAATACCTGACGGATCTGGACAATGTCTATCTGGACACGGCGATGTGCGCGCAGTTCTGTCCACTGGAGCAGTTCAAGCGGATTGTCTCAAAGAAAGGTGCGGAACACATCCTGTTCGGCAGCGATTGTCCGTGGAGCAGTTCGGCTCTGGAGCTGGAGTACCTGGAAAAGGCTTCTCTCCCCTCCCGCGATCTGGATCTGATTCATTCCCAGAACGCTGTCCGTATCTTCAAACTTTCTCTCTGACCTTGTTTTTCTATACTTCCGGAACGGGACACTCTCCCCTTTTGGTTTTCCAAAGGAGCTGGATTCTTTCGATGGATCCGGCTCCTTTTTTATTTCTGGGAAGTGCAGCGGCGATTTTCCAGCAATCCCTGCATATATATGATTCCGTCCAAAAACCTTCTCAAATAACAACGGACAAGCCCGTTGTGAAAGCTTGTCCATCGTCAAAATTCTTTTTCATTACAGCCTATCGTGCTGAGATTTTCCGGCTTTGTAATTCTGCCGCATTGTTCAGACAGGAACCGCCGAAAGCACCATATGAAGATTTACCGTGTATGTAATCTGATATTGCTGTGCATTGTCTGTGTTCCATTCAATGCTTTTGTTTTCATCATATAACGCATTTGGATCCAGAGAAAAGTCAAGCGAATCAGGGACATAAAATCTTACCCATTTTCCTCCCGTTTCGCTGCTGATTCCACCGTACCTTGTCAGCAGCTTCGGCTGTCCCGCCGAGTAATATTCAGGGAACGGGACCGCCTGTATTTTAGGACTGAGCCATACCGTTACCTGTTCCAGATCTCCGCTTTCTATCTGTGCAAGATCCTGCCTGGCCCTCTGCCAGTTCTGCGGGATCTCCTCTTTCAGAAGCATTCCTCCCGCCACTATGGCAT
>DVHF01000003.1 GCA_018712265.1 Candidatus Gallacutalibacter pullicola | reverse complement strand
AAGGAATGCGCCCTGATCGCCTGCTGTGAGGAGGAGGATCTGAGCGTCCTTGACGGCGTGCGCATCCCGATGGAACGCACTGCCGCTTTGAATAAGTGGAAGATGGTCGGCGAAGTGCTGGTTCCCGGCGTTCTGAAGATCGGCGACATCGGCAAGACGGACGGATGCAGTCAGGCGGCCGCTCTGGCGGATAAGATTTAACGGAGGGCGCTCAATGGGCAAATGGATTGTGATACTCAACGGCAGTCCCCGCAGGAACGGAAATACTTCCGCTCTTGTGAAAGCATTCTCCGAGGGCGCGGAAAGCGCGGGCCACACCGTTACGGAATTTTTCCTGGACGGCATGGAAATCCACGGATGCCGGGGCTGCTTCGGCGGACACAGCAGCAGGGAATGTCCCTGTGTGCAGCGGGATGATATGGATAAAATTTATCCCGCCGTCAGGGAATGCGATGTGATTGTGCTTGCCTCCCCGCTCTATTATTGGAATATGAGCGGGCAGATCCGAACGGCGGTCGATCGCCTGTTTGCGCTGGAGGAGGGCGACGGCAATCTTTTGAGAGGGCACGATCGGTCCTGCGCCCTGCTGATGGCGGCGGAAGGCAATAATTTCGACGATGTGCTCCTCTATTATGATCATCTCGCGGAGCATCTGCGGTGGAAAAATCTCGGTCATGTTCTCGCGGGCGGCAACGGGGATATCGGCGATATCAGCGGGAAACCGGAATTACAGCAGGCCCGCCAGCTCGGAGCGTCTATATAATGTAACATCAGATTTCGTCGTTTTGTACGGGGATCCCTGTCTGGGGATCCCCGTTGTGTTTTCGGTGTCTGCGCTCCATCTGCTGAGATATTGCGCGCCTGCTGTTTTGCACTTTGAATTGTCAGACAAGTGGAAAACTCACACGAAAAAGCGTCACGTTCCGCTATTTCCCGTGAGATTTCCACAAATCCCACAGATTTTCCACATGGGCTTTTGCGGTTGTCTGATCTCTGGAACGGACAGGATTCCGGAAAATCCGCGCATTTCTGCGGGTCTCAGATTCTCATCCATCTATCTAATAATAGGACTTGATCGGGAAAATTCGTGTTTTTCTGCCGGTTCCGGAGCGTCACTGGAAAATCAAAAAGCCGCCGCACGGATACGTTGGTACCCGGCGGCGGCTCTTATAGATACTTTTTCCTTGGGGTTTCGGCTATGGGGAGTTTGCCCCTTTGTACTTCCCAGTCCGCAGATTCGGGGCTACGCCCCTGTCTGCTCGCCCTTCCGTGGGAACGCTTCGCGTTCCTTTCACCTGTGGGGGCTCCTCGCCCGCAACGCGGGCCGTCCTCTCACGGAGGCCGTCCCCCTTTGTCGCTGCGCGACATTTCCTCCACTCTGTGGGGGCTCCTCGCCCCCACACCCCGTCGCAAGCTTTTGAAAAAGCTTGAGCAAAACTTTTATGTTTTGCTCTGACCCAGCGGAGCGTTATACATTAAAGCGGAACAGCACAATGTCCCCGTCCTGCATGACGTACTCCTTGCCCTCGCTGCGGACAAGGCCCTTTTCCTTTGCCGCGGTCATGCTGCCGCACTTCATCAGATCGTCGAACGCGATCACTTCCGCACGGATGAAGCCGCGCTCAAAGTCAGAATGGATCTTCCCGGCGGCCTGCGGCGCTTTCGTTCCCTTGGTAATGGTCCATGCGCGCACCTCGGGCTGTCCGGCGGTGAGGTACGAGATCAGTCCCAGCAGGGAGTAGCATTCGTTGATCAGGCGGTCAAGGCCGGATTCCGTCAGGCCCATATCGGCGAGGAACAGCTCCTTTTCCTCGCGGTCCATGCCGGAAATCTCTGCTTCAATTTCAGCGCAGATCGGCAGTACCCCGGCGTGCTCGGAATCCGCAATCTTTTTCACGGTCTGGAAATAGGGATTGTTCTCGACGCCGCCCTTGAAATCGTCCTCGCTCATGTTGGCCGCGTAGATCACAGGCTTGTTGGTGAGCAGCGACACCGACGAAAGCAGCTCGGCCTCCTCGGGGGTGCATTCCACGGTGCGCGCGGATTTTCCTGCGTTCAGGGCCTCCTTGACGCGCTGGAAGAAATCGTAATCGGCCTGGTATTTTTTATCGGCCTTGATCATCTTCTGCGTTTTGTCGATGCGGCGGTCGAGCACCTCCATATCGGAAAGGATCAGCTCGAGGTTGATTGTTTCGATATCGCGCGCGGGATCGATGCTGCCCTCGACGTGGATAATATCGTCATTCTCAAAGCAGCGCACCACATGGACAATCGCGTCCACCTCGCGGATATTGGCGAGGAATTTATTCCCCAGGCCCTCGCCCTTGGACGCGCCGCGCACAAGGCCGGCAATATCGACGAATTCGATGGTTGCGGGGGTGTATTTTTCGGGGTGGTACATTTCAGCAAGCTTGTCGAGGCGCTTATCCGGCACAGCCACCACGCCGACGTTCGGCTCGATGGTGCAGAACGGATAGTTGGCGGACTGTGCGCCCGCATTGGTAATAGCATTGAAAAGGGTGCTTTTGCCGACATTCGGCAGCCCTACGATACCTAATTTCATATATCTCTACATCTCCTTAAAAAATGCCGTATTTACAAGGTTTTTGCGTTTTAGCGTTTTGGCGGCTACGCCATTTTTACGCCATTTACACATTAACTTGTATTGGGTTATATCAACATACGCTGCTGAGCTGAAATTGCTTGACCGCCTGATCCAGCGTTTCATCTGTCACATGAACATACCGATCCATTGTGGTTTTGATGCTGGCGTGCCCCAGCAGCTTTTGCAGCACTTTCGGCTGCATTCCGCTTTCAATCGCACGGGTTGCGTAGGTATGGCGCAGCGCGTGCATACAAAAGCGGTTGATCCCCGCTTCATCACAAAGCTTATAGAGGTGGGTATCATAGGAACTGTTTTTTGCCGGTTCCCCTGTGCGCCAGTTGATAAAGACCAGATCACGCATCACAAGCCGGGAAGTAACGCCGGTGCGCCTGTCCATATATTCCAGCGTTTGCGACAGCAGCGGGGATTCTTTTCTGCCGCTCCGGCTATCCCACACCTCTTTCAGAATGTCATACGCCTTATCCGTCAAAGGAATGGTGCGATAACTCTGCTGAGTTTTGGGAGAACCGGCACGCCAAACTTTCTGTGCGTGGCAAAACTCCAAGGTCTTGTTCACCGTAAGCGTCCGGCGCTCAAAGTCGATCGCGTCCCATGTTAAGCCAATCATTTCCCCTGTGCGCAATCCCGTTTCGAGGATGAGCGCATACTGGTTATAATTGTGGGAGCGCCGTGCTGTTTCGAGAAATAGGCGCTGTTCCTCCCGCGTCAGATAGTGAATATCATCCACAGCGCGAACAGGCTTTGTAAACCGAACGCCATCCATGGGGTGCTTTGCAATCAGGTCGTTCATCTTAGCCGCCTTAAACATTGTCCCCATCGTAATGTATGCCTGACGAATGGTGGAACCTGCG
>DVHF01000039.1 GCA_018712265.1 Candidatus Gallacutalibacter pullicola | reverse complement strand
GCTGGAAATGCGCTGTATGCGGCGCGGACGGAGAAGCGAAAATAAACGGCGTCTGTGTATGCCAGAGCTGCGCCGAGAAATTTTACAGTTCATACAGGAGGGATACAAAATGAAAGAGCTGCTGGATTCATACAGGATAGCAGAAACCGACCCGGAAAGAAAACTGCCCCTCGACGATCTTCTTCCTTACACGGACATGAGGATCCGCCATGTGTGCAAAGATATGCCGGAATCAGCGATTGTGTATCGCTCCACACAGGAGTATGAAGATGGAAAGGAGCATTGGAGCATAAGGAGGAAAGGCCATCAGTTGAAATTTGGCCTTGAAATCGAGACGTGTTTTTACTGCGGCGCGGATCTGGCTCACGGCAGGGGCGATATTATCCTGGAAGAATTTGCGGATCCCGAAGAAGTACATAATGCTGGCGGGAAGTTCGGAAATATCTACAAGATATGGCTGGAAGAAAACGAACCGGACGTATATAAAACGCTTTCAGAAAATGGGCGTCTGCTTTTTGAATGTTTGAAAGTCGAACGGGAAGCGCACAGGTACGCCTTAAAGATGGAAGAAAAGCTGAAGAACTCCCGTGAGTATACATCCGACTGGCTGAAAAATGTCCAGCAGAACTATGCGATCGCCGCCGAAGCAGATGAAATCACAATTCACGATGTAGTATGCGTTCACCGAGACTATGAGAATGGAGGAAAATAATGGATGCCAGACAGGAGCATTACAGCCAGCTTATGGAGCAGGCTGTACGGCGGGCGGTTTCATCCGCACAGGAATGGGAAAATTTTCTTTCCTTCTGTGCGATAAACTACAAATACCGCTTTGACGAACAAATGCTGATCTATGCACAGCGTCCGGATGCCACGGCCTGTGCAGACTACAAAACATGGAACGACGTTATGCACAGGTGGATTCAAAAGGGCGCGCGGGGAATCTGGACGCTCGATGTATCCAGCGATACGCCGAAAGTAAGGTATCTGTACGATGTATCGGATACGGTCGAGACAGAAAGGAGCCGTCCCGTCAGGGTATGGCAAATACGGGATGAATACGGAGAAGCAGTAAGAAAATCCCTTGCTGCTTCTTTTCATGTCTCCGAAAACGTGGTATTATCGGATCAGATAAGCAGTATTATTCCTGATGCAGCTATGAAATGTATTGAACAGCAGGATTTGGAGATTGAATTAGAGAACTATATGGGACTGATTCAAAGCAGTATTCTGTATATTTCTTTAAGCAGATGCGGGATTCCGACCGATAATATCATTTCACCGCAGGATGTTTCGTCCATATCGGTTCTATCTACCGAAAATTTATCCGATATAGGCACGATTATCAGCAGCACTTCAGAAGAAATTTTAAGAACGATTGAAAGAACAATCCGACAGAAAGAAAGGGAGTATAACCATGATCGAACTGACATACAAAGAGAAAGACGGACTTTTGATTCCCAATCTATCGATTCCGGGAGAGAAATTGGAGATCGGGCGATACGGACGGATGAGGATGAAAGTCCTCAGAGAGAAGAAAAGATCCGTTCTGACAAGGCTGATTATGACCGGGAAGCTGATGTACCATCTGAATCAGGTGGACGAGGAAGCGCACTATCTATGGTCGCTGAAACGCGAGGAACTGGAAACGGAACTGGATCCGGGCCGGAGAGTACGGATCAGAGAGGAAACGAAGGAAGCGATCCGGGAACTGATATACGGATAACGGATTCTCTGGCATATCAGCTTCTGGATCGCCTGAAAACCGACTGCAATTACTTTTTAGGTGCGGGCGGACGGTCTGAAAAGCACCTGTGGGCTGGAAATGTCCGCGATCAGATTGCCAAAATGCGTGAGCTGTATGCGGATCTTCCGGAAAAGCCGGATTGGATCACCGCAGAAGATATAGACAGCTACGCGCAGCGCATGGCCCCGCCCTACCGGGTGACGGTGTACCATCACTTGGAAAATGGATTTGACGATAAGTTTGATTATCAAACCATAGAAGAAGCTGAAAGGGCTGCACAAATGTATGTGAACAGCACGATGGAGGGTGAGGACGGCTTTGCGTATGACGGTGCGGGCGTGTACGATCTCCAGGAAGGACGATGGCTGCATATCGTCGGAGATTTTCCCGACGAAAGAGCCATCGAACAGTCCGCACAGGCCGTCGCAGACAGAGAATCCGGAGAGCAGATAACGTTTGCAGAATCCTCCGAAGCGGAAGCACAGGCGGAAAGAGCACCGCTGGGGCCATCCCCCACTGTTCGGGAAATTTATGAGCACTATAAGCCTATTGTCCGGGATCTGGTGCTGTCCGACACAGCATATCAAAATGCGTGCCGTAATTCCGATGAAGAAAATGCAGTGATAGAGGGCGCAGAAGCTGTCAAGCGGGCTGTCCTGCAAGTCAGCGATCCACAGTTTATGCGCCTTTATTATGATCTCACTGGCTTTCACAATAATCTCCATCAGGAAATTTTCGACGAGACATACCCCTTGCTTTCCGAGACGCCACAAGAAATTACTTCCGGCACTGAACCACAAGCTGCGGCATCCGATAATACTCTGACGGATTTAGAGAAAAGGGCGTTGGAAATTGCCGGCCAATACAAAGATCTGCCCCTGCAAAACAAAATTGATATAATTGCGCAGACGTTTGGCTGCATACATGGAGAAATCCGCACTTCCCCATGCGCTGGCAGATGGCGCGGCACCAGCGATATATCCATTCACTTTGATAACGGTGCGGCTCTGTTCATCGGCAACCACCTGACGCCAAAGGCAAAAACAGTTAAGGTACAGACGGAATGTGTTGACAGTGCGCTGATACGGTATAACCCAGAGATCGTACAGGCTACCAAAGAAGCGGCCCTGCCCATGCTTCTACAACGGGAGGTCAAGGACAACGAGATTGCCGCCCAAAAGGACTTGAAGCCCTACACGCTGCTGAATGTGGAGTTTAACGACAGTGCCACAGAGAAAAATGGCAGCTATCTGGGCTGGTACTATGTGACACTGGCCGTGGATGGAAAAATCTGCACCCATTTAGAAACAGGATTAAATCATGCCATTGCCGACGGCAAAGTAAGTGACACACCTACACGACCCGACTACTTCACAGCAGGGGCCTTGAAAGAAACTGATGTAGACTATGTGTTCGACAACGTGGGATTTTCTTCTGCATCTACCCTCTATACGCTGCCGTTGCGGAAAGATGTGCGGGAACGGGCAGAAAAGACGCTGGCGGAACGCGAAAGAGCACGGTCTATTCCTGAGCAGCTGGAACAGCGCGATCCTCTGTCCGATCCATATCAAACCGGAGATATGGTATACATAGACGATACAGAGTACCAGATCTCGCGTCTTGACGGGGACTACATAGAGCTGCTGGACGTGTCTGCGGACTACCCAACGCCCCGGATGGAAACGCGGGAAAGCTTTGAACACGCTATCCTGAAGGATGCCCGAAACGGCGCAATCACGGAGTATCTTTCCGCAGAACTGGAACTTTTCGATTCTGATATGCAGGATATTCTATCCGAAGGACTGCTTTCGTACAGGGATAAGCAGTATATCTCCCTATGGATAAAGAATGGTTTGGGAAATACACCCATAGCACAGCGCCTTTCGGAACGCTTTGCCGGGACTGTGGACAGCATGGAGCTTGTCACCGGAGAAACGGCTGACTACCGCGCAACCACCACGGGTATCGAAGTGGAAATCCTACGGGAAGATGGAAGTACCGCCGCCACGCTGCAAACGTCATGGCAGGAGATTTCCGGCGCGCTCCGCGCTTTCTATATCCGGGAATCGGATGGATTTACTCACGATCCCGTCATAGAAATGGCGTCTCTGAAAGGAACCCCCATATATCGGGCGGGAGACGAGGTAACGCTCCCCATCGGAGACAGGGAGATAAAGGGAACAATCGGCTACGTCGGAGAAACCGACGTGCGCGTCGATACAGGCTCCTACTCATGGAGCCATGAAACAATCAACCGAAAAGACTTTGACGAAGCCCTGCGGCGCGACGAGCGCAATGCGGGGCTTTTTTCGATCCCGGAGAAGGATATTTTTGAAATTTATCAGCTCAAAGACGGGACGGAAACACGCGACTATCGCTGGCTGCCGTATGACGCCCTGAAAGCCGAGGGACTGGATCTTAACCGTCAGAATTATCGTCTTGTATATGCTGCGCCCCTCGCACCGGATACGACGCTTGAAAGCATTTTTACCCAATTTAATATCGACCACCCTGCCGATTTTCATGGTCACAGTCTTTCCGTCTCCGATATTGTGGTGCTTCATCAAAACGGACAGGATACAGCCCACTATGTAGACAGTATCGGTTTTACCTCCGTTCCGGAATTTCTGCGGGATAGCCCGCAGCTTCCCACACCGGATAGGCGGGAAAGCGGCAGCGACCCGGAGAACGGCGTGCAAATGAGCTTTTTCGGAACAGAAAACGAACAGGCATCCCCTGCCTTTTCACAGCAGGAGATTGATACAGTGCTGCGCATGGGCGGCAATACGGATCGTCTCAGGGAACGTGTTATCACAGTTTTTGAAAAACAAAAAAGCTTCCCGGAAATAGTGTCAGATCTGCGCACCCTCTATCATGGCGGCAACGGATTTCTCATGGAAAACGGGAGAATCGCCGCGTGGTATGACATTGACGGCATCCGTCTTTCGCGCGGCGGTTCTGCCCGTTACGACACATCCGCACAGATCCTTTCATGGCAGGACGCCGCAGAACGGATTGAACAGCTTTTGGAGGACGGGCAGTTTGCCGCCCAGAAAGAATTGGCAGACGCAGACGGTTTTGAACGCTCCCGGCTGGCACGTGATGTATGGGATCTGTACAGGGATTTCAGCGAGGAAGGCAGAACCGCCGGATATCTTCCATGCCTTTCCGAAAATCCAGGACATGGTTTTCCGGAAGGATCTGCGTGGCTTACTGACAAGCTGCAAGATCCGGATTTCCGGGCCGCACTTCTCGTCGAATACCAGCAATTTTTGGACGCCTACCAAAGCAATAGAAACATCCTGCGATTTCGCCATCGTAATGCTGATAGTCTCCTGAAGGATCTCCGCGATCTGGATCTGCCCCGGAGGTTCTTTGCGCCGGGACTGATAGAAATTCCACCGATCCAGCAATTCATTACAGAGGACGAAATAGACGCCGCACTGTCGGCCGGAAGCAATTTTTCCGACAGTAAAAACCGCGTTTTCAACTTCTTTACAGGCGAAAGCACCGATAAAGAAAAGGCGGATTTTCTCAAACGTGAATATGGAACGGGCGGACGCTCTCACGCGCTTTCCGACGCGGCATACAGCGGCGAGGATCATGATTCCAGGGGTCTGCGGTACAGTAAGCGGGATTGTCCCGATGTACGCCTTACATGGGACAGAGCAGCAAAAAGAATCGACGGCCTGATCCGCGCGGGGCGGTATCTCACGGGACAGGAAACAACAGAGCGTGAAAAAAATCAGGCTCCCGTTTCCCGCGTAGGAGATGCTATAACCGTCGGCAGCGAGCCTGCACATGAAATCAGCGTAACTGTATCTGATAGTGAGTATGAAGCCATACAGCAGGCCGTCCCGGAAAAGCCGAAGCCCCCGAAAACAGCGGCGGGAAGAAACTTTGCTGCGTTCGCGGCGCTTTTCCCCGATATAGTTGACAGGCAGTACAGCTACCTGCGCTTGCAGGCAGGCGAAAGCATGATGCCCCTGACGATAGAATGGATCGGAGAGAATGAGATTTCCGTAAGCCACCACTATATCCAGGAAGGAGATCTCATGTATGACCCGGAAATCACATATCTCATCGATACAGACGCCGGGACAATGGAAGCTTTGACATACCAGCAGGATAATATGGGGATGTATCAGGATGTATATGAAAATCCCGACGCTCCCAATCAGGTGCTGCGCGCCAGTCTGAACGGTTTCACGGGAACCTGGTTCCGGAATATCAGGGCGCAGGGATACGTCCGGGAACGCGCCGTCAGGAGTATTGACGGGGAAGATGTGAATTTTCTCGTGCCGGCTGAAGAAGCATCCCGGCAGGAACCGGAGCTTTCTTCTTCTCCGGCAGAAGCGCCGCAGGCGGAGAATTTCCGGATCACCGCAGAAAACTATGACACCACCCCCAAGCAGAAGTATAGAGCCAATGCAGAAGCAATCAGGACGGTCAAAACGCTGGAAACAGAGGGCCGCACAGCAACCCCGGAGGAACAGGAAATCCTGTCCCGGTATTCCGGCTGGGGCGGGATTCCACAGGCATTCGATCCGGACGCTAAGGGCTGGGAAACCGAGTATGAGGAGCTTTCCGGCCTGCTTACGCCGGAGGAATACCGCGCCGCAAGAGAATCGTCGCTTACCAGCTTCTATACTCCGCCCAGCGTGATCAGGGCTGTCTACTCTGCACTGGAAAATATGGGATTTGCATCCGGAAAAATTCTGGAACCATCCTGCGGCGTAGGCCGATTTTTCGGCCTGCTGCCGGAGAGTATGACGAAAAGCCAGCTGTACGGCGTAGAGCTTGACAGCGTAACGGGCCGGATCGCAAAGCACCTGTACCCGAACGCGGATATACGCATCCAGGGCTTTGAAAAGACCGACTTCCCGGACAACTTTTTTGATATTGCCGTAGGCAACATTCCGTTCGGTGGATACCAGGTTCCGGATCCTCGATACGATGCAGAGCGATTCCTTGTACACGACTATTTCTTTGCCCGCACGCTTGATAAGGTGCGCCCGGGCGGGATAATCGCCTACGTCACGTCCAGCGGTACGCTGGATAAGCAGGACGAATCAGCGCGGCGGTATATTGCGCAGCGGGCAAGGCTGCTGGGAGCTGTGCGGCTCCCGTATACGTCAATGCTTAAAGACGGCGGCACGGAAGTGACCGCCGATATTCTTTTCCTGCAAAAGCTGGACACGCCTTCTCGGGACGAGCTGGAATGGCTGCACGTCGGGCAGACGGAGGACGGCATCACCCTCAATCGGTATTTTATCTCCCACCCGGATATGATGATGGGGACGATGGGATACAGCAAGCACCGGATGTATGGGCGCGAGGGCCAGACGGCCCTGTTCCCGGCTGAAAACTGGGAGGAAAAGCTCGCGGAAGCTGTGCGCAGCATCCACGGGCAATACGTTCCTGCTCTGCCCTCTCCTGATGTGCTGGAAAAGAGACTGGAAATCCCCATGGATGGCATCCGGATGTACGGCTACACTGTACGGAACGGAAAACTGTATCTCCGGGAGCCTGACGGTTTCATCGAAAGAGAAAAAATAAATGCGGCCCAGCTTGTGCGTGCAGAGGGCCTTATCCGCATCCGCGATGCCGCACGGCGGCTCATCGATGCAGAATCGAATGATTTGCCGGACGGCGAGATAGAATCCCGACGCAGGGAGCTGAATGTGGTCTACGATGCTTTCGTCCAAAAGCACGGGGCGATAAATGAACACAAAAATGGATTTTTCCGTGAGGACGCCGATTTTGCGCTGCTGTGCGGGCTGGAAATACAGAATGAGAAAGAAAAGACCTTTTCCAAGGCTGATATTTTCACCAAACGGACGATCCGTGCATACCGCGTGCCGGAGCATACCGACAGCGTTATAGAAGCCCTCCAAATTGCCCTGAATCAGCGGGGATACGTTGACCTCGATTACATATCAAAATTAACTGGAAAACCCGCAGAGGACGTTTTGGATGCCTTAAAAGGCGTCATATACAAAAATCCTGAAACGGAACGATATGAAACAAGCGACGAATACCTGTCAGGGAACGTGCGCCGCAAGCTGCGGATCGCCCGGTTCGCGGCGGAAAGCGACAGCGCGTACAGTGAAAACGTGGATGCGCTGGAAAAGGTGCAGCCGAAAGACCTCACAGCAGATGAAATCGAGCTGCAAATGGGATCTACACTTTTCACGCCGCAGGACATCAAAGATTTTCTAGTGGAAACGCTGGAGCCTACCACATATATGAAAAGCCAACTCGATGTAACATATATTCCTGAGATAGACAGGTGGGAAGTATTTGTACCGGGAGTGCTGGCACGCAATCATATTCCGGCTACAAAAACGTATGGCACAAAGCGCGTCCATGCGTATGATTTGGCGGAACAGGCGCTCAATAAAAAGATCCCCACAGTCCGGGATAAATACGGCAACACCTACGTTGTAAATCAGGAAGAAACAACTGCGGCGCGAAATGCACAGAAAAAAATAATTGAAGGATTTCAAGCATGGATGTACCGCGACCCGCAGCGCCGGGATCGCATTGTGCGGAAGTATAACGAAAAATTCAACAGCGTTGTACAACGCGAATTTGACGGGAGCTACCTCACGTTTTCCGGCATGAACCCGGCCATCACCCTGAGAGAGCACCAGAAAAACGCGGTTGCGCGCGGTCTGGCACGGGATAACCTCCTGCTGGCGCACTGTGTCGGCGCAGGAAAAACGTATACCATGACCGCGATCGCTATGGAATCAAAGCGTCTGGGGCTTTCTAATAAGACGATGATCGTCGTACCAGGACACCTATTGTACCAATGGGGCGGCGCGATTACCCGGCTGTATCCGGGCGCAAAAGTCCTGATAGCGACAAAAGATGATTTTGAAAAGAAAAAGCGTCAACGCTTCACGGCCCGAATCGCATACGGGGACTACGATATTATCGTCATGTCCCATTCCGGCTTTGGAAAGATCGGCGTCAGTGAGCAGATGCAGACGGAGCAGATCCGCGAGGAAATGGACGCCGTTGATAATGCAATAGATTCCTTCGCTCTGCGTTCAACATCTGCTGAAAGGCTCACCGTCAAGCAGCTGGAACGCCGGAAGAAGCAGCTTGAAGCTACGCTGGAAAAGCTTTCTGCGAGAAGCAAGAAAGATGATCTTCTCGACTTTGAGCAGCTGGGGATCGATACCCTGATGGTGGATGAAAGTGACGAATTTAAGAATCTCATGATCACCACGAAAATGGGAAATGTCTCTGGCATCAGTCAGGAATACGTCCAGAAAACAATGGATATGTATCTGAAATGCCGCTGCCTTGCAAAAGCAAATGGCGGCGAGAAAGGCGTCGTTTTCGCTACGGGGACGCCCATAAGCAACAGCATGGCGGAGCTGTACAGCCTTCAGCGATATCTGCGCCCGGATGTGCTCAAGGAAACAGGCGTATATAACTTCGACGCGTGGGCGTCAACCTTTGGTAAGATCATCGAATCCTTTGAACTGTCACCAGACGGCAAGACTTACCGATACAAGAGCCGTTTCGGACAGTTTACCAATCTTCCGGAGCTTTTCTCCATGTACTGGCAGTTTGCCGACGTAAAAACGCGGGAAATGCTCAATCTCCCAATCCCCAAAAAGGAAATGGAGACAATCGTCGCACAGCCGAGCATGGATCAAAAAGCTCTTGTACAGGATATTGCAGAGCACTTTGAAGCTATTCATTCCGGCAGCAAGGAGTATAACGCGCTGGAAGAAACAGGCCGTGGGCGGCGTGGCGCTCTCGATATGCGTTTGCTGGATCCGGATGCTGAGGATTTTCCCGGCAGTAAAGTGAATTTGTGTGTAAAGAAAGTCTTTGAGATTTGGGAAAAGACCAAAGAGAACCGCAGCACACAGCTCGTTTTCTGCGATCTCTCCACCCCGAAAAAAGAAAACTCGGACGGCTTTGACGACATATATCACGACATCAGGCGCAAGCTGGTGGGGATGGGAATCCCGTCCGGCGAAATCGCGTTTATCCATGACGCGGACGGCGATAAACAGAAGGATGATCTTTTTGAAAAAGTCCGGCGCGGGGATGTGCGAATCCTGATGGGCAGTACCTTCAAAATGGGCGCGGGAATGAACGTACAGGATAAGATTATCGCCCTGCACCACCTTGACGCGCCGTGGCGTCCGAAGGATCTGGAACAGCGCGAGGGCCGCGCGCTCCGTGTCGGTAACGAGAACGAAAGCGTATCAATTTACAAGTATGTTACCACAGGTACGTTTGACGCGTATATGTGGCAGATGCTTGAGCAGAAATGGAATTTTGTTTCACAGATCCAGCGCAATGAAATCGTTCAGCGGACTGCGGCGGACATTGATCCAACGATGCTTGATTACATGACGGTTAAGATGCTTGCGACGGATGATCCGCGCGTCCGGGAACGTGAAGAACTGCGCGTGCGCGTGACGGAACTGCGACAGCTCAAATCTCACCATATTTCCGAGCAAAAGGAAATGAATCACCTGATAAAGAGGATTCCAAAAGACATTGCAGCATATCGTGAGGATGCGAAAAATTATCAGATCGATATTCAGACAAGAAATAACTTTCCTATGGATGCGCCGTTTATTTTGAAAGGGATCTCAGTCACCGGACAGAAAGCCGGGCAGCTTCTTCTGGATCTTTCTACTTCTGCGGAGCAGCGTAAGATTGGCTCATACCGCGGCTTTGATCTGCTTGCATTTCAAAGCCAGATTTGCGTCAGCGGGGCAAGCAATTCATGGATCAGCGCGGAGACTGCCTCCGGAACGTTGACAAAGATCCGCAATGTGCTTGACAGCTTTGAACAGCGTGAGGAACGCGCGCAGAATGAGATTAAAAAACTGGAATTGTCTTTGTCGCAGTTGGAACTTGAGGTACAAAAACCATTCGAGTACGAACAGGAACTAAATGAAAAAGTAAGCCGTTTGACAGATCTCGATATGCAGCTTCAGGCGGAAGCCGGGAGTAACAAACAGGTCTTTGTGGACGGTGAGGAAGTAGGCGGTTCCGATGCGCCGGAACGGCGAAAAACGCTGGAAGAAGAACTCCGGGAAATCACAGCGCGGCCCGCTTCGTATGAAAAGAATCAAGCGAAAGAAGTGATGGAATTTGCAAGATGAGAGAGAATACCTTGAACAAAAAGTGAGGAACATGCAGGGCCTTTTCTCCGATCAGACATACAGGGATTATCTTGATTTTTTAATCCGCTGTCCGGGATTTGCAGGAGAAAACTCGCTGCTGATTTTTACACAGAAACCGGACGCGTCCCTGCTGATGAGTTTCGATAAGTGGAAGCAGAATGGGCGGTACGTTCGTTCCGGGGAGAGAGGAATTGCAGTCCTTCTCCCCGCTAAATATTTTTCCAGAATCCGGCGCGCCGTGCCGGATGAAAACGGAGAAATTAAAGAACAGATGGTAACGCGGGAAGTCGTTGCATTGCGCCGCGGCTATCTATATGACATTTCTCAAACGGCGGGTCGGGAGCTTTCAGAGTATGAGACAAATTCTCTAAAAAAAGAAAACTTTGATCAGCTCATTCACCGCGTCCGTCAAGCTGTGCAGCCAGCAAAAATCTGCATTGAACCTGACGTTACATCAGACGGATATTTCGACGCCATGAGCGATACCATTTTTATAGACTCCGGCCTTTCTCAGACCCAAACGATGAAAATGGCCATGTACGGATTGGTGCACCGCAGCTTATACCAGCAGGGCGGCAGTATAGAAAGTATCAATTCTATTTGGCAGATGCAAGTCAAAACTATGGTATATCTTTTGTGCCGGAAGCTTGAGATTAACGTCCCGGAAATGCGGTTTCCAGGCGCGGGAGAATGGGTACGCAGAATGGAGCCGGATATTTTTGTGAGAACAATGCGGCTGCTGACAAAAATGACAGATGAATTTGTGGGTGAACTGGAAACTGTTCCTGCTCTTGAAAAAAAGCAAGCGCACCGTATGACGCTGAAAGAACAGCTAGACCTTTTGAACAATCTTTCCATTGAAAAAAGTTTTCCGCCCGGTAAGGAGGAAAAAGAAGAACGGATATGATACAATATGTTTGCGGCATACGTTTGCTGCCAGAAAAAATCAAAAATCAGGAGGTA